>JASGDR010000599.1:0-9145 GCA_047607095.1 Caulobacter sp. | reverse complement strand
GGAGCGCCTTCGTAGACGTCCGGGGTCCACATGTGGAACGGCGCGGCCGAAACCTTGAACGCCAGGCCGCAGATCACGAAGATCAGGCCAAACAGCAGGCCAACGCCATGGGCGCCGTGGGCGGCCGCGGCGATGTCGGCGAAGCGGGTCGAGCCCGAGAAGCCGTAGATCAGCGAGGCGCCGTAAAGCAGGATGCCCGACGACAGCGCGCCCAGCACGAAGTACTTCAGGCCCGCTTCCGAGGCCTTGGCGTCGTCGCGGCGGAAGGCCGCCAGGACGTACAGGGCCAGCGATTGCAGCTCGACGCCCATATAGAGGCTGATGAGGTCGCCGGCCGAGGCCGTGATGCCCATGCCGAGCGCCGAGAGGATCACCAGGACCGGGAACTCGAACTTCTGGTCGCCGCGGGCGGCCAGCCAGCGGTCGCCCAGCACGATGGCCAGGGCGCTGAACAGGAAGATCGCGACCTTGGCGTAGGTGGCGGCGGCGTCGGCCGAGTAGACGCCGTTGAAGGCCTCGCCGCGCGGTCCGTGGATCGCGAAGGCGGCGGCGACCACCAGGGCCAGCACCGAGGCGCCGGTGAAGACCGGCGTGGTCTTCTTGGAGAAGGCGCCCCAGACCAGCAATAGCAGGGCCGAAATCGCCAGGACGACTTCAGGCAGGACGAGGGAGAAGTTGGCGGAGAACGTCATGGGATCCCTCACCCGCCCACGGCGGCGCGCCAGGCGCCGACGAGCCCGTCGACGGACGACGCGGTCAGGTTGAACACAAGATTAGGATAGATGCCGAGCACCAGGGTCATGATGATCAGCGGCACGAAGAGCAGGATTTCCCGCGCGTCGAGGTCCTTGATCGTCTTCAGTTCGGGGTTGGTGATCTCCCCGTACATGACCCGGCGGTACAGGGTCAGGGCGTACATGGCCGACAGGATCACGCCGGTGGCCGAGACGATCGCCGTCCAGGTCGAGGCCTTGTAGACGCCCGTCATGGTCAGGATTTCACCGACGAAGCCCGAGGTGCCCG
Organism: Caulobacter sp.; assembly: GCA_047607095.1. GTDB lineage: Bacteria > Pseudomonadota > Alphaproteobacteria > Caulobacterales > Caulobacteraceae > Caulobacter. Next base: position 8,122 of record JASGDR010000599.1, on the reverse strand, counting down.
GCAGGCCGACATTGCCCATCGTGAACAGCAGGAACACGAAGGCGTAGTGCGGCATGCGGTTGGTGAGGCCGCCGTAGAAGGCGATCTCGCGGGTGTGCATGCGGTCGTAGACGACGCCGACGCAGAGGAAGAGCGCGCCGGAGATCACCCCGTGGCTGATCATCTGGAACAGGGCGCCCTGCTCGCCGGCCGCGTTGCCCGAGAAGATGCCCATGGTCACGAAGCCCATGTGGGCGACCGACGAATAGGCGATCAGCTTCTTGATGTCGGTCTGACGGAAGGCGACCAGCGAGGTGTAGACGATGGCGATGGCCGACAGCGCGAACACCAGCGGCTGGAACATCTCCGAGGCGTTCGGGAACATCGGGATGCTGAAGCGCATGAAGCCGTAGCCGCCCATCTTCAGCAGGATGCCGGCCAGGATGACCGAACCCGCCGTCGGGGCTTCCACGTGGGCGTCGGGCAGCCAGGTGTGCACCGGCCACATCGGCATCTTCACCGCGAACGAGGCGAAGAAGGCCAGCCACAGCCAGGTCTGGAGCCACGGCGCGAACTTGTAGGTCATCAGCTCGGGGACCGACGAGGTGCCGGCGATCGAGATCATGGCCAGGATGGCCGCCAGCATCAGCACCGAGCCGAGCAGCGTGTAGAGGAAGAACTTGTAGGCCGCGTAGATCCGGCGCTTGCCGCCCCAGATGCCGATGATCAGGAACATCGGCACCAGGCCCCCTTCGAAGAAGAGGTAGAACAGCACCAGGTCCAGCGCGCAGAACACGCCGATCACCAGGGTCTCGAGGACCAGGAAGGCGATCAGGTATTCGACGACGCGCTTTTCCACCGACTTCCAGCTGGCCACGATGCAGATCGGCAGCAGGAAGGCGGTCAGCAGGACGAGCAGCACCGAGATGCCGTCGACGCCCATGCGGTAATGCAGGCCCGCGAACCAGGCCACGTCTTCCACGAACTGGAAGCCGGGGTTCTTGGCGTCGAACTGGAGCGTGAGCACCAGCGACAGGGCGAAGGCGACCAGGGTGGTCGCGAGCGCGATCCACTTGGCCAGGGCGTCGGTCTTGGCGCCCGGGCCCTGGATGGCGCGAGCCACCAGGATCAGGGCCACGCCGACGAGCGGAGCGAAGGTCGTAAGGCTGAGCAGGCCGGTCATCGATCCGTCCTCAACGGAATGCGTAAAGGGCGAACGTCAGCAGGCCGGCGACGCCGAGCAGCATGACGAAAGCGTAGTGATAGACGTAGCCGGTCTGGGCTTTGCCCGTCTTGCGGCCGACGGCGTAGGAGACGGCGCTGACGCCGTCGGGACCCAGGCGATCGATGATCTTCTGGTCCCCGCCCTTCCAGAACAGGTCGCCGAGGAACTTGGCGGCGCGCACGAAGGTGGCGTCGTACAGTTCGTCGAAGAACCACTTGTTGTAGAAGAACACGTACAGCGGACCGTTGCGCTCGGCGAGCTTGAGGCCCAGGCGCTCGTTGCCCTTGATCAGGTAGACGTAGACCGCGATGGCCAGGCCGATCAGCGAGGCGATCAGCGGGCTCCACTTCACCCAGTCGGCGACCTCGTGAGCTTCGTGCAGCACGTGGTTGGTCGGGGCGTTGAAGATCGCGCCGCGCCAGAACTCTTCCTGGTGGTGACCCACGAAGAAGCCGGTGAAGACGAAGCCGGCGAAGACCGCGCCGATCGACAGCACGATCAGCGGGAACAGCATCACGAACGGGCTCTCGTGCGGCTTGTGATCATGGCCGTGCCCATGATCGTCATGAGCGTGATCGTCGTGCGCGCCGTGGGCATGGTCGTCGTGACCATGGGCGGCGTGCGCGTGATCGTCGTGGCCGTGCGCATCATGAGCATGAGCGTCGTGAGCGTGGTCGTCGTGACCCCAACGCGCCGTGCCGTTGAAGGTGAAGAAGGCCAGGCGCCAGGAGTAGAACGAGGTCAGGCCGGCGACGAGGACGCCGATCACCCAGGCGAACATGGCGATCTGGTTGTGACCGCCCGCGGCGAACGCGGCCTCGATGATGGTGTCCTTCGAGTAGAAGCCGGCGAAGCCCAGGTGCAGCGGCGGGAAGCCGAGGCCCGTGATGGCGATCGTGCCGATCGTCATGGCGATGAAGGTCACCGGCAGCATCTTGGCCAGGGCGCCGTAGCGACGCATGTCCTGCTCGTGGTGCATGCCGTGGATCACCGAACCGGCGCCCAGGAACAGCAGAGCCTTGAAGAAGGCGTGCGTGAACAGGTGGAACATGGCCGCCTGGTAGGCGCCGACGCCGGCCGCGAAGAACATGTAGCCCAGCTGCGAACAGGTCGAGTAGGCGATCACGCGCTTGATGTCGTTCTGGGTCAGACCGACCGTGGCGGCGAACAGGGCCGTGATCGCGCCGATCACCGTGACGATGTTCTTGGCCACGGGGGCGTATTCGAACATCGGCGACAGCAGGCACAGCATGTAGACGCCGGCGGTCACCATGGTGGCCGCGTGGATCAGGGCCGACACGGGGGTCGGGCCTTCCATGGCGTCCGGCAGCCAGGTGTGCAGGAAGAACTGAGCCGACTTGCCCATCGCGCCGATGAACAGCAGGAAGCAGGCGATGTCGACCAGCGGCCAGTTATGGCCGGCGAACTCCCAGCTGCGCGACGCGCCGGCCGCGATCAGCGGGAACAGCTCGTGGAACTGGATGGTGCCGAAGGCCCAGTAGGTGGTCATGATGCCGAGGGCGAAGCCGAAGTCGCCGACCCGGTTGACCACGAAGGCCTTGATGGCCGCGGCGCTGGCCGACGGCTTCTTGAACCAGAAGCCGATCAGCAGGTACGAGGCCAGACCCACGCCTTCCCAGCCGAAGAACAGCTGCATGAAGTCGGCGGCGGTGACCAGCGACAGCATGGCGAAGGTGAAGAGCGACAGGTACGCGAAGAAACGCGGCTTGCTGTCGTCCTCGGCCATATAGCCCCAGGAGTAGATGTGCACGAGCGCCGAGACGGTCGTGACCACGATCAGCATGGTGGCCGACAGGGCGTCGATGCGGATCGACCAGTTGGCGATGAAGTCGCCGATATGGATGAACGGCAGCAGGGTGACCGTGAAGGCCTCCATGTGCCCCCAGGTCCACTTGCTGAACGTAACCCACGACAGGGCGCAGGCCAGGATCAGCAGGCCGGTCGTGACCGACTGCGAAGCGACGTTGCCGATCCGCCGGCCGAACAGGCCGGCGACGATCGCGCCCAGCAGCGGGGCGAAGACGAGAATGGTGACGAGCGATTGCACTGGGTCAGCCCTTCATCATGCTGGCGTCGTCGACCGCGATGTCGCCGCGGTTACGGAAGAAGGTCACCAGGATCGCCAGACCCACGGCCGCCTCGGCGGCGGCCACGGTCAGCACGAACATCGCGAAGATCTGGCCCGCCACGTTGTGGAGGTAGGCCGAGAAAGCCACCAGGTTGATGTTCACCGCGAGCAGGATGAGCTCGATCGACATCAGGATGACGATGATGTTCTTGCGGTTCACGAAGATGCCGAACACGCCGATCGTCAGAAGGATGGCGGCGACGATGAGGTAATGCGGAAGGCCGATCATTCGCTGATCCCTTCGCCCGGCTTGATCTGCACGAGTTCCATTCCGGTCTTGGGCGTACGGGCGACCTGCTTGCCGATGTCCTGGCGCTTGACGCCCGGCTTGTGACGCAGGGTCAGGACGATGGCGCCGATCATCGCGACCAGCAGCACCAGGCCCGCCGCCTGGAAGAAGAAGAGGTAGTCGGTATAGAGCACCCGACCGATGGCTTCGGTGTTGCTGAAACCGCCCGGCGAGGCGTTCGGCAGCGCGTTGGCGCCGGCCTTGCCGTCGGTGGCGACGCTGACGGCGACCATGATCATCTCGATGGTCAGCACGCCGGCCACCAGGCCGCCGATGGGCAGGTATTGCGCGAAGCCGTCCCGCAGCGCCTCGAAGTCGATGTCGAGCATCATGACGACGAAGAGGAACAGCACCGCGACCGCGCCCACATAGACGACGATCAGCAGCATCGCGAGGAACTCCGCGCCCAGAAGGACGAAGAGGCCCGCGGCCGAGAAGAAGGCGGTGATCAGGAAGAGCACCGAGTGCACGGGGTTCTTAGCCGAGACGACGAGCAAGCCCGCCGCAATCGTCACGAACGCCAGCAAATAGAAAGCTATCGCCTGCAAGGCCATTGGCCAGGGTGCTCCCCTGAAAGTTCAAATAACGACGACCCGCGAAGCACGCGTCGCCAACCTCGGATTCGCGCCGACCGTTTAGCGGTACGGAGCGTCCAACTCCAGATTCTTCGCGATCAGCCGCTCCCAACGGTCACCGTTGTCGAGCAGCTTTTCCTTATCGTAGTAGAGCTCTTCACGCGTCTCGACCGCGAACTCGATGTTCGGGCCTTCGACGATGGCGTCCACCGGGCAGGCCTCTTGGCAGAGACCGCAGTAGATGCACTTCACCATGTCGATGTCGTAGCGGGTCGTACGGCGGCTGCCGTCCTCGCGCGGTTCGGCCTCGATGGTGATCGCCTGAGCCGGGCAGATCGCCTCGCACAGCTTGCAGGCGATGCAGCGCTCTTCCCCGTTGGGATAGCGACGCAGGGCGTGCTCGCCACGGAAACGAGGCGACTGCGGGCCGCGCTCGTTCGGGTAGATCACGGTCTTCTTCGGCGCGACCAGATACTTCATGGCCAGGCCGAAGGCGCCCGCGAAATCGAGCAGGGCCACCCCTTTGACCGCTTGCGTGATGCGCTGGAACACCAGAGCTCTCCTAACACTTTTCCTTAGGGAAGGGACGGACGTCCCTACCCCGCTCTTCCTGCTGACGCCGCACCTGCTGGCGCAGCACGCAGTCCTTGGTCTTCTCCTCGGCCTTCCGCCGGGCCTCGATCTGCTCGTCGAGCGATCGCTCCCGCGGCGGCCGAAGGCTCCGCCCCGGAATCGTGCAGCCGGCCAGCAGGCCGATCACCGCAATCCCGAGAAGGACCCGCCTCATTTCCCGGCTCGGGGAATGACGCAGGTGTAGTTCGAAAGCTGGGCGGGATCTCCCCCGTCCATCTTGGCCTGCAACGTCCCGCCCTCGGCCTTGCACTTGTCGCCGGCCCGGCGCAGTTCGTCGTAGTTCACGATCCCGCGCCCCAGCGAATAGGAGCGGTCCGACATTTCGCTCGACGCGCACGCGCCCAGCGAAACCAAGACCAACCCCGTCAAGGCCAGGGCGGCGGGGCGCATCAGCCCGCCACCGGCGAGAAGACACGCCACCCGGCGACCAGGGCCACCAGAACCAGCGACATCGGCAGGAACACCTTCCAGCCCAGGCGCATCAGTTGGTCGTAGCGGTAGCGAGGCACGATCGCCTTCGCCATGGCGAACATGAAGAACCAGAAGCAGATCTTGGCGTAGAACACCAAGGCCAGCAGCAGGTTGGCCGCGAAGGTCGGCCAGGTCGCCATGAAGTCCGTCGGGAAGCCGGGGTTCCAGCCGCCGAAGAACAGCACGTTGATCATGGCGCACATCAGAACAATGTTCGAATATTCGGCGACCATGAACAGCAGGTACGGGGTCGAGGAATACTCGACCTGGTAACCGGCGACGAGTTCGGATTCGGCTTCCGGCAGGTCGAAGGGCGGGCGGTTCGTTTCGGCCAGGGCCGAGATGTAGAACATGCCCATGGCCAGGACCATGACCGGCAGCAGCACGATGTTCTTGAGGCCGCCGCCGAAGACGTTCCAGTTCCAGACCCAGCCCGACTGGGCTTCGACGATGGTCGACAGGTTCATCGAGCCGGCCAGCAGGATCACCGTGATGATGATCAGGCCGATCGAGACTTCGTACGACACCATCTGCGCGGCCGAACGCAGCGCGCCCAGGAACGGGTACTTCGAGTTCGAAGCCCAGCCGCCCATGATGATGCCGTAGACGCCGAGCGAGCTCATCGCCAGCAGGTAGAGGATGCCGACGTTCAGGTTGGAGACGACCCAGCCCGGCGCGAACGGCACCACGGCCCAGCCGATGAAGCCCAGGACCAGGCTGATCAGCGGCGCCAGCAGGAAGATCGCCTTGTCGGCGCCGGCGGGGATGACGATTTCCTTCAGCACGAACTTGCCGAAGTCGGCGAAGGACTGCAGCAGGCCGAAGGGACCGACGACGTTCGGACCCTTGCGCATCTGGACGCCGGCCCAGATCTTGCGGTCGGCCAGCAGCAGGAAGGCCAGGCTCAGCAGGACCCAGATCACGACCAGCAGAATGCCGCCGAGCGTGAGGCCGAACCAGAGAAGCGGATTGATCTCGTTCACGGCTTACTCCGCGGCGATCTTGGAGGCGGCCGAGACGTTGGCCGCGCACTCGGCCATGGTCACGCTGGCGCGCGCGATGGGGTTGGTCAGGTGGAAGGCCTTTACCGGGCTCTCGAACGGAGCCTCGGAAGCCTCCCCTTCCCCGCCGACGGCGGCGAGATCGAACACGGTCGGGACCGAGCCCGGCGCGAAGTCGATCTGGCCGAAGGTGGGGTGGTCGGAGAACAGCTTGGCGCGCAGCTGGTCCAGGCTGTCGTAGGGCAGCTTGGCGCCCAGCACTTCCGACAGCGCCCGCAGGATCGACCAGTCTTCCTTGGCCTCGCCCTTCGGGAACACGGCGCGCTTGCCCATCTGCACCCGGCCCTCGGTGTTGACGTAGAGGCCGTTCTTTTCGGTGTAGGCGGCGCCCGGCAGGATGACGTCGGCCTTGTGGGCGCCGGCGTCGCCGTGGGTGCCGAGGTAGATCTTGAAGGCGTCGGTGGCGGCGGTCTCGCACTCGTCGGCGCCCAGCAGGAACAGCACGTCCAGCGCGCCGGGCTTCAGCATGTCGCGCGCCGACAGGGCGCCCTCGGCCGGGACGAAGCCCAGGTCGAGGCCGGCCACGCGGGCGGCGGCGGTGTGCAGCACGTTCCAGCCGTTCCAGCCTTCACGCACGACCTTGAAGGTCTTGGCGACGCCGGCGGCGGCCTTGAGGATCGCCGCGCCGTCGGCGCGGGCGAGCGCGCCCTGGCCGATGATGATGGCGGGACGCTCGGCGGCCTTCAGGGCGGCGACGAAGTCGGACTTGCTCTTGGCCAGGCCCGACAGGGTCTTGGCCCCGGCGCCGAGGTAGTCGTACTCGAACGTCAGGTCGGCTTGTTCGCCGATGACGCCGAAGCGGGTCTTGCCGGCCACCCACTGCTTGCGGAAGCGGGCGTTGAGGACCGGGGCCTCGAGGCGCGGGTTCGTGCCGACGAACAGCACGACGTCGGCGTCTTCGATGCCGGCGATGGTCGAGTTGAACAGCCAGCTTTCGCGCGGCCCCTGACCCAGGGCCGTGCCGTCCTGACGGGCGTCGAGGTTCTTCACGCCCAGGGCGGTGAAGAGGTCCTTGGTCGCCTTCAGGCTTTCGGCGTCCTGCAGGTCGCCGGCGATGACGCCGATGCGCTCAGGCGCGGTCGCCTTGATCTTGGCAGCAACGGCGGCGAAGGCCTCGGCCCAGCTGGCCGGCTTCAGCTTGCCGTCGACGCGGACGTACGGGCGGTCGAGGCGCTGGCGCTGCAGGCCGTCGACGGCGTAGCGCGTCTTGTCGCTGATCCACTCTTCGTTGACGTCCTCGTTGATGCGCGGCAGCACGCGCAGCACGGCGTTGGCGCGGGCGTCGACGCGGATCGACGAACCCAGGGCGTCCTGGACGTCGATGCTCTCGGTCTTCTTCAGCTCCCACGGACGGGCTTCGAAGGCGTAGGGCTTGGAGGTCAGGGCGCCGACCGGGCACAGGTCGATGACGTTGGCCGACAGTTCCGAGGTCACCGCGGCGCCCAGATAGGTCGTGATTTCAACGTCTTCGCCGCGCGAGATTAGGCCGATCTCCGGCGAGCCGGCGACTTCGGTGATGAAGCGAACGCAGCGCGTGCACTGGATGCAGCGCGTCATCACGGTCTTGATGAGCGGGCCCATGGCCTTCTCTTCGACCGCGCGCTTGTTCTCTTCGTAGCGGCTGTCGTCGCGGCCGTAGCCGACGGCCTGGTCCTGCAGGTCGCACTCGCCGCCCTGGTCGCAGATCGGGCAATCCAGCGGGTGGTTGATGAGCAGGAACTCCATCACCCCTTCGCGGGC
>JASGDR010000598.1:0-6146 GCA_047607095.1 Caulobacter sp. | reverse complement strand
GTCGGCGCCGGTGATCCAGCTGGACTCGTCCGAGGCCAGGAAGGTCGCCAGCCAGGCCACGTCCTCGGGCTGGCCCAGGCGCTTGATCATCTTCTTGCGCAGGACCTCGGCCTCGAAGGCCGGATCGGCGACGACCGGAGCGGTCGCGGCCGTGACGATCAGGCCGGGCGAGATGGTGTTGGCGCGGATCCGGTGCGCCCCCCCCTCCATGGCCAACTGCCGGGTCATGGCCAGCACCCCGCCCTTGCCGGCGCAGTGGGCCAGGGCGCCCGACCCCTGCAGCGCCTGGCGGGCGTTGGCCGAGGCGAAGTTGACGATCGAGCCCCCTCCCCGCGCCACCAGGTGCGGCCAGGCCGCCTTGCAGGCCAGGAAGACGATGTCGAGTTCGCCGGTCAGGGTCCTGCGCCAGTCGGCGTAGGTCATGTCGTCGATGAAGGCGAAGATCCCGATGGCCGCGGCGTTGACCAGGATGTCGATCCCGCCGTGCAGGGCGACGGCCTTGTCGATCAGCGCCTGGGCGCCGGCCTCGGTGGTCAGGTCGCAGGGATGCAGGCTGTCGAAGACCAGACCCTCGGCCTTGGCCTGGTCGGCCGTGGCCTGGGCGGCGGCCGCGTCGATGTCGCAGCCGACGACGCGCGCGCCGTGGCGGGCGAACATCAGGCCCACGCCCTTGCCGATGCCGGCGCCCGTGCCGGTGACGACCGCCACCTTGCCGGCCAGGCGGTTGGAGAGAAGCGTGCTCATGCGCTCAGAGGCTCCCGGCTTCGCCGGCGGGGATCGGCCCCTCCACGAACTCGATCAGGTTGCCGGCGAGATCCCGGATGAAGCAGGCCGAGCCGTGCGGCATGGTCTTGACCCAGACGATGTCGGCGCCGCGCTGCTTGAGTTCCTCCGACAGGGCGACGACGTCGCGAGCGACGAAGGCCACGTGCTTGTTGCCGTGGGTGTGGACGTCGCGGTCGGGGATGCGGCGGTCCTCGGGCAGCGGCGCGGCGCCGGGCACCTCGAACAGCTCGATCCGCAAGGCGCCGTTGGCGATCATCGCCACCTGGGCGGGGATGGTCGGGATCGGAAACCGGCGCTCGAGCTTGAAGCCGAGCACGCGGTCGTACCATTCGACGGCGGCGTCGAGGTCGGGGACGCTGACGCCCCCGTGGTGAAAGCCGTATTGGAAACTGCTCATCAGAGGCTCACCTGCGCGATCGATTGCGGCTTGCCGCCCTTGGCCGCCAGCATGGCGACCAGGGTCAGGACGGCGGCGACGAGGCTGGCCGCGCCGATCACCTGGAAGGTCGGCAGGATGCCCCCCACCGACTTGCCGATCAGCGGCACGAGCAAGCCGCAGACGAATTGCCCCAGGGCGAAGGTCGATTGCCACACGCCCATGCCACGCGCCCGCACAGCGAACGGAAGGCCGCGCGTGGCCCAGGTCAGCATGGTCGGCAGGATCATGCCGCCGCCGATCTGGTTGAGGGCCGAGGCGGCCACGAAGCTGGTCTCGTTGGGCGCATGGGACATCCAGATGAAGCCGACGCCCAGCAGCGCGAACTCCAGCAGCATCAGGCCCCGCAGCGACAAGCGCGGCGACAGGATCCAGAACGACAGGGTGCCCAGCGGCACGGCCAGGCTGGCGATGGCGGTCAGCAGGCCGATGCGGGCCGGATCCTTCACGCCCAGAGAGAAGAGCGCCGTGCTCAGCTGGATCTGCACCGTGTAGAACATGGTGGCGGCGAACAGGGTGACGGCGCAAACGCCGAGCATGAACTTCCACGGGAAGCCGGCCCAGCTGAGCGACAGACGCTGATCCGCCTCCCCTTCGCCGGCGGCCTCCTCGCGCGAAGGCTCCCAGGTGAAGGCGATCACGCCGATCATCAGCACCAGCGGGAACAGATAGACCAGGAACGGCCCGTGCCAGCCGAAGCGGCCGGCCGCGCCCCCGATCATCAGGAACAGCACGGCCGATACCGAGGCCGTGCCGGCCTGGGCGGCCAGCCAGCGGTCGCGGGTCTCGCCGCGGAAGAGGTCGGCGATCAGGGTGGTCGACAGGGTCATGACCACGGCCTCCATGATCCCCACCACCACGCGGGTGGCCAGGATCGCGAAGAGATCGCGCAGGAAGAACGGGGCGACGCCGAAGGCGGCGTAGATCGCCATCGACCAGATCAGCAGGCGACGGCGCCCGACCGCGTCGCCCAGCATCCCCGCCAGCGGCGAGAACAGGGCGATGCACAGCGAGGGCATGGTGACCACCATCGGGGCCCAGAACTCGATGCCGGGCACGTGGGCGAAGGCCTGCATCAGCTGCGGAATGATCGGCGCCACCAGCAGCGCCCCCATCACCGAAAGCGTCACGGGCAGAAGCAGGCTGAGCCCCTGTACGGGCCCGGCCCGCCGGGCGGCTGGGGCGGAAGACGTGGTCACTGACTGTCCCTCTCTAATCTTTTTCTTGTCGCGAGCCCGTCGTTGTCTCCGGAGCGCGACAATCGCCGAAACCGGCGTCCGGCCTCGGCTGTCGCGCTCTAGATCGCGTGCTCGTCTTCTTCAGTTAGCGTATCGAGCTTGTCCGGAAGATTTCCGTTTTTGTCACCGCCGCCCTCGGAGCGTCGGAAAGGTTCGAGCGAGCGTCGATCGGCGTCGAACTGCATGTCCCAGGCGACCTCGCCCTCCCAGAAGCTGGGGGTCTTCGTGGCCCACAGCAGCGAGCCGAACTTCCAGTCCCAGACGCGGGGCACCCAGTTGTCGTCGAGATAGTCGGTATCGACGTGGTACTCGGCCTCGCCGCCGTTCGGGTTGTCGAAGTAATAGTAGATGGCCGACGAGATGCGGTGGCGCGACAGTCCGCCGGAGCTGTTCTGGCTGGTGTTGGCCCAGCCCTTCTGCTGCATCTGGTTCACGCCCAGCATCAGTTCGTCGATGTCTTCCAGGCCGAAGGCGATGTGCATGAAGCCCGGATCGTCGGGCGCCACCGGCAGGGCCGTCGAGACGAAGAAGATGCTGTGGTGCTCGTAGGTCCCGTCGGCGCGGGCGAAGGCCCCGGCGCCGCGCGAGTGGTCGGTGTAGCGGAAGCCCAGGCGCTCGATGAAGAACTCCAGGCTGGCGACGTAGTCGTGCACGAAGAAGACCACGTGGTTGATGGTCTTGGGGATGCAGCGCCGGCGCCATTTGCGGTGCAGGTTCAGGCGCTGGATGTTCCCCGGCGCATTGACCGCGTCCGGCTGGGACAGGACCTGCCGCTTGTTCCAGACCTTGAGGCCCAGCGGCATGCCGTCGTCGCAGAAGAAGTGGGCCGCGCCGTCGGCGTCGAAGCGGATCTCACGGTCGCGCGACAGGTCGGCGATCAGGGCGTCGAAGGCCTCCTGGGTGTCGACGCCCCAGATGGTCTCCTGCATGCCGACCTTGGCCGCGTAGGTCGCCGGCGAGCGCGGATCGCCGCGGCGACGGACCACGATCTTCGAGCCGCTGGCCACCTCGAACACGCTCTCGTCGTCGGTCCGCGACACCGGCGTCAGGCCGAAATCGGTCCAGAACCGCGTACAAAGCTCCAGATCGTCCACGCCGAAGATCGCGCTCTCGACACCCAGAATCGCCATGCCCTACTCCGTGTACGGGTCTGGACGCGGCGCCCTGCGCCTTGCCGTCCTCCCCCGCTGGCTTCTTGTTCTCGACGGCCAGCAGACCACCCGGGGCCGACGGCGAGAAATCCATTGTTCGGATTGGAGGTATCGCGGCCGTCGGGAGCTGACGGCCCGCTCACGAAAAAGGCCCGCTCCGTCGCCGGAAGCGGGCCAGTTCGGGGACGCGAAGACGGCTCAGACGGCTTCGCGCAGGGCCGTGATCGAGGCGGCCATCAAGGTGTTGTGCTCCTGGGGCGAACCGCCGGTCATCTCCAGCTCGCCCAGCCGCACGGAGTTCTCCACGACCATCCGGCAGCGCCCGAAGCGGCGATCGGTGAAACGGTCCAGCGCCGCCTCGATGTCGCCGCCGCGCGAAAGTTCCTCGGCGAGAACGACGGCGTCCTCCACCGCCATGCCCGCGCCCGAGGCCAGGTGCGGGGTGGTGGCGTGGGCGGCGTCGCCGATCAGCACCACCCTGCCCTTCCGCCACGGCTTGTCGAGCAGCAGGATCTTCAGCGGCCGGTAGTTGATGGTGGGGTTGTCGAGCACGCCGGCGCGGATGCCCGGCACGATGCCGCCGAAGCCCTCCATCAGGGCGTGCAGCCGCGCCGGCTGGTCGGCCAGTTCGATCCACGGATCGTCGGGCGTGTGCTCCAGCAGGAACATGTACATGTGGGTGGGCGAGACCGGATTGAAGCCGATCTTCTTGTCTCCGCCCATGTAGAAGTGCGAGCGGTCGAAGCCCAGCGGGCGCTCGGCCAGCAGCCGCCAGCAGGCCTGGCCGGTGAAGCGCGGTTCGGGCGCGTCGGGGAGGATCGCCTTGCGGGTAGCGGAGAATATGCCGTCGGCGCCGATGACGAGGTCGTAGGTCCGCGTCTCGCCGTCGCTGGTGGCGACCTCGACCGTCTCTCCCCGATCGGCCAGGGAGGCTACGGTGACGCCCAGGCGCACGTCGACGCCGACCGCGCGGGTCTTTTCCGACAGCACCGCGTGCAGCACCGGGCGCATGACCCCGCCCGTGGCCGGGATCCCCTCTTCGACGGGCGTGGTCGAAAGGTCGGCGATGAAGTCTCCGGCCTTGGTGAACACCGTGCCGCCGCTCCACGCCGCGCCCTGGGCCAGCACCGCGTCGAGCACGCCCACCGTGCGCAGCGCCCGCAGCGTGGGGCCGGTGATCGTGATGCCGGCGCCGTAGACGCGCCAGGCCGGGTCCATCTCGACGAGATCGACGCTCGCCCCGCCCCGCCGCAGCAGGATCGCCGCCGACATGCCGGCGATGCCGCCGCCGATCACCAGAACCTTGCCGACCATTTCCTCGACCCTTCGTACTTTCTTCGTTGCGGACGGTCTCAGGCCCGGGCCTGGACCGCCTTCTGTTCAATGGCTCCGAACACGGAGGCGCCCGTCTCGTCCAGCACCTCGATGCGGACGGTGTCGCCGAAGCGCATGAAGCCGGTCTTCGGCTCGCCGTGCTGGATCACCTCCCAGCCGCGCCGCTCGGCGATGCAGGCCGAGCCGACCTTGTCGGGCGCGCCCTCCGAGACGGTGCCGAAGCCGACGATGGTCCCGGCCCGGAGCGCCCGGGTGCGGGCGGCGTGAACGATCAGCTGGGCGTAGGTGAAGTCCATGGCCGCTCCGCTGGGCCGCCCGAAGGCCCGGCCGTTCCAGGCCACCTGCACGGGCAGCTCCACGCGGCCGTTGGCCCAGGCGGGACCAAGCTCGTCGGGCGTGACCGCCACGGGCGCGAAGGCCGTGGCCGGCTTGGCGTGGATGGGGCCGAAGCCGCGCATCATCTCGAAGCGCTGCAGCGCCCGCAGGCTCCAGTCGTTGGCCAACAGCACCAGACGCACGGCGCCTCGCGCCTCGTCCTGCGTCGCGCCGATCGGCACGTCGCCGGTGACGACGGCGTACTCAGCCTCGAAGTCGATGCCGTCGGCCTCGTCGACGAACGGCGCGTCCTGGGTCGGGGCCAGGAAGGCGTCGGAGCCGCCCTGGTACATGATCGGCACGACGTCGGCCTGGGGGATCGGCGGGATGCCGAAAGCCTTGTCCAGCAAGCGGCCGTGAGCCAGGAACGACGAGCCGTCCATCCATTGATAGGCGCGCGGCAGCGGCGACAGGGCCTCGGCGGGATCGAAGGCGAAGGCCCCCTCGGCGGTCCCGGCGTTCAGGGCGTCGGACTGCGCGCGCAGGACCGGTTCGGCTTCGTCCCAGCGGTCAAGCGCCGCCTGCAGGGTCTGGGCGGCCTGCGCGAACACGGCGGTCTTCAGGTCGCGGGAGACGACGACCAGGCGGCCGTCGAAAATGTCGGACTTCAGGGTCGCGAGCTTCATTTTGAAATCCTTGAACTCAATCGGCGGTCCAGCCGCCGTCCACCACCAGGGCGCTGCCGGTCATCAGGGCGGAGGCGTCGGAGGCGAGGAAGACGACGGCGCCCATCAGGTCCTCGACCTGATGGGCGCCGTCGTCTTCCTCGCCTCCGACGCCTCCGCCCTGATGACCGGCAGCGCCCTGGTGGTGGACGGCGGCTGG
>JASGDR010000597.1:0-5660 GCA_047607095.1 Caulobacter sp. | reverse complement strand
GCCAGCCGCGCCAGGCCACCCGCCGGCGGTCCGACGGCTCCAGGGCCGGCTCGCGCGGGGCCTTGCGCTTGGCCGTGCGCAGCTCGACCCCGGCCGCGACGAGCGCCAGGGCCGCGGTCGAGGCCAGGGCCAGGACGATCGACGGGCCCCGGGCCGGGCCGAGCAGGGGAACGGAGAGGGCGATGGCGACCGCCAGCAGCGCCCAGCCGCCGACGATCAGCCAGGGCCGACGGGCGTCGGCGTGGGTCCAGGCGCGCCGCAGCAGCAGCGCGCCGCCCAGGGCCACGGGAGCGAGGGCGAGCCCGCCCAAGCCGATCATCGGGCCGGTCACCAGCGGGTCTCCAGGCTGACGCCCAGCACGCGCGGCTCGCCCAGCAGGGCGGCGGCCACGTCGGGACGGGTGTATTGGCTGTACTTCTCGTTCAGAAGGTTCTTGCCGAACACGTAGGCCCCCCAATGGGCCGCCTCGTAGCCGAAGCGGCCGTTGACCAGCACCCGCGCGTCGGCCAGGCGGCCGTCCTGCTCGCCGCCGGCCTCGGTATAGGCCTTGGTGCGGTAGTTGGCGTTGAGGTTGGCCACCAGGCCGTTCTCCCAGCGGTAGTCGCCGCCGACCGCCAGGGTCCAGTGCGGCGCGTAGGGGAATTCCGAGCCCGACAGGTCGCGGGTGTCGGTTCCGGTCTCGACCCTGAATTCGTCGAACTTGGTGCGGGTGTGGCCCAGCGAGGCCCACCAGCCGGCCTTGGACGACGGGTGCTGCGACAGCTCCACCTCGAAGCCGTAGAGGTGCGAGGCCCCGGCGTTCTCGACCTGGTAGTCGTAGGTGTTGAGGCCCAGGTTGACGATCACCTGCTGGTCGCTCCAGTCGACATAGTAGGCGTTGGCGTTGGCCGTCAGGTTCCACCGCGGCCAGTAGGAGCGCAACGACAGTTCGTAGTTCCAGGTGAATTCCTGGTCGTAGGGCACGACGGTCGCCCGCGCGGTGTTCACCGTCGAGCCGCCCGAGCGATAGCCGCGCTGTACGACGAAGCTGGTCGAGAGGTCGTCGGTCCAGGCGTACTTGGCGCCCAGCTTGGGCAGGAAGGCGTTGAAGGTGCGGGCGCTTTCCGGCGCGCTGTTGCTGGCCTGGGCCACCATCGAGGCCACGAACTGGTTCACCAGCACCACGTAGGGGGCGTAGGCGCCGAAGCTGGCCGGGGTCGGGTAGGTTCCGGCGAAGGCGGCGGTCTGGGTCGAGCTCTGGGTGTTCTTCTCGTGGTCGTAGCGGAAGCCGGCCAGGATGCTGAGCTTCGAGGTCAGGTCGAAGCTGCCGTCGGCGAAGATCGCGGTGGTCTCCACCCGTTCCGGCGCGTGCGAGGTGTAGTCCACCGGGATCACGGGCAGGGCGGCGACATAGAGGTCGGCGAAGGCGTTGGCCTGGGCCTGGGCCACGGTCTGGGAGGCGCCGCCGCTCACCAGAGTCGAGGTCAGCACGCCGACCAGGGTGGCGCGCGGGAAGGCCACGTTGGTCAGGCTGGCGCTTTTGCGGTCGGCGTCGCGGGTGGCGTGATAGAGGCCCACCAGGCCCTTCAGGCGCTCGCCGTCGTAGTTCAGGCGCACTTCCTGGCTGGCCGTCTCGGTCAGTTCGTTCTGGCCGCCGTAGGACAGGGTCTGGGGCCCGAGGTCGCCGTCATAGCGCTGGACGAGGTCGACCTGGCTCCACGAGGCCACGCCCGACAGGGTCAGCCGGTCGCCGAACCTCTGCTCCAGCTCCAGGGTGGCGATGTCGGTGGTGATGTCGCTGGTGTTGGGGTTGTTGGTCGTCGTGACGCGGTGGTCGTAATAGTCGGGCGTGTCGGTGCGGCTGTAGGTGAAGACGTAGCCCGACTTGCGCTCGTTGTGGCTGATCGTGGCGATGGCCTTGAAGCCCTCGGCGTCGGCCGGGGTGATCAGCAGCTTGCCGCGGATCGCGCGGGTGTCCAGCGCGTCGTCGTCGAGCTTGCGGGTGGTGTTGTAGATGAAGCCGTCGCTCTGGCGGTCCTCGAAGGCCAGCCGGAAGGCCAGCTGGTCCTCGACGATCGGCCCGCCGCCGGCCAGGGCGAACGAGCGGTCGTCGCCGCTGGCCGACACCGCGCGGGCCTTGAAGCTCCAGTCCGAGGTCGGGTCGGTGGTGCGCACGATGATCGCGCCGGCCAGGGCGTTGCGGCCCTGAAGGGTCGATTGCGGGCCGCGGAACACTTCCACCTGGCCCACGTCCCACATGTCCAGCGGGCCGCCGTACATGGCGCGTTCGGGAATGGCCGCGCCGTCGACATAGACCGTGGCCAGGCCGCCGGTGCCGCCGCCCGAGACGTTGTTGTTGGCCACGCCCCGGATCGTGAAGCCGCTCTTGCCGTAGGTCTCGCTCATGTTCGCCGTGCGGGCGACCACGTCGTAGAAGTCGCGCACCTGCTCGCGCTCGATGGTGCGGGCGGTGGTCACGGCCACGCTGGCGAGGGTGTCCTGCAGCGAGCGGTTGGTCTTCTCGCCGGTGACGACGATGGCGTCGACGGCGGTGGGCGTCTCGGGGGGCGTCGCGCTCGGCTCCTCGGCTCGAACCGCGCCCGCCAGCGCCGCCCACGCGCCCAGGGCGCTCGCCATCATCAGACGCGACTTCATGCATTCCCCCGTTATCTAAGAACGGGTCGCAGCTACCGAGGGTTCAGTTGCGAGTCAAATGCAAACTCAATCGCATCTGTGCGCGCCGGTCGCATGTCCGGGGCGGGGCGCGCGCCGGTTTCAGGGCGGCGGCAGGGCGGGGCCGGCCGCCTTGGCCGCGTCGTAGGCGGCCCATTCCTCCTCCATCTGCCGCTGCCAGCGGGCGCGCAGCACGGCGGGCCGCTGGCCGTGGCGGTCGTCGAGGAACTCGGCGGCCACGACGCGGTCGGTGCGGAAGTTGCGAAAATCGCTGCGCAGCTCGCACCAGGCGATCAGCATCCGCACCGTGGCCAGGTAGCCGACGGTCACCGGCCAGACGACCCGCCGGCTGACCGCGCCCTTCTCGTCGCGATAGTCGAGGCGGATCTTGCGGCCGGCGTGGATCCAGGCCCGGGTCTGGGCCATGTCGATGTTGTCGGGCGCGGGATTCCAGGGGGCGGGAGCGCGGGTGGCCGGCTCCAGCACGTAGGGCCGCAGGTTGTCGGGCACGGCGGCGGCGATCTTTGCGATGAGGTCGCGGGCGGCGGTGGCCAGGGCGGGATCGCCGCGCCCGGCCACCCATTGGGCGCCCAGCACGGCGGCTTCGATCTCGTCCGGCGTCAGCATCAGGGGCGGCATGTCGTATCCGGCCTCCAGCACGTAGCCGACGCCCGCCTCGCCGCGGATGGGCGCCCTCTGACCGACCAAGGCGGCGATGTCGCGATAGACGCTGCGCTTGGAGGTCTCCAGTTCGGCGGCGATGGCGTCGGCGGTGACCGGCGTACGGCTGCGGCGAAGGATCTGGATGATCTGGAATAGGCGTTCAGCGCGTCTCATGGGTCCTACAGTGCCGGATCGTTGCTGACAGCATGCTGGCAGCAGGGTGGCGGCAGTCTCTCTCCATCGCAATACCGCACGAGAGGGACCTCGAGATGATCACGCTCTACGCCGCCGGCCCGGCCTACGGCCTGCCTGAGGGAAGCCCCTACGTCACCAAGACCGAGATCCACCTGATGATGGCCGGCCTGGCCTACCGGAAGGTCCCGGCCCATCCGGAAACCTCGCCCAAGGGCCAACTGCCCTGGATCGAGGACGACGGGGTCAAGGTCGCCGACTCCACCTTCATCCGCGCCTATGTCGAGCGCAGCTACGGTGTCGATCTCGACGCGGGCCTCACCCGGGCCGAGCGCGCCCAGGCCTGGGCGATCGAGCGGATGGTCGAGAACCACCTGGGCTGGACCAACTGCTATTTCCGCTTCTTCGACTTCGACAATTTCGAGAAGGGGCCGGCCCGCTGGTTCGACGGCGCGCCCGAGGCCATGCGCCAGGACCTGAAGGCGGGCCAGCTCGACGCGGTCGAGGCCAACCTCGCGGCCGTCGGGATCGGCCGCCACGCGCCCGACGAGATCGTCGAGCTGGCCGCCTGGTCGCTGACCGCGCTCTCGGAGATGCTGGGCGACAAGGCCTTCATGATGGGCGAGCGGCCGACGAGCGTCGACGCGATCGTCTTTTCCATGCTGGCCCAGGTGCTGACGCCGTTCTTCGACTCGCCGATCCGCCGGCGGGCCGAGGGCTTCTGCAACCTGGTGGCCTATGCCGAGCGGATGCTGGCGACCTTCTATCCGGCTTTCGCGGCGCGGACCGTCGACGAGGTTCCGCCGGAGACTCTGAGAGCGGCGTGATCCGTAGGCGCCCGGACGTTGTTTCGAGGCGCTCCATCCTGTAGATGCGACGCATTCTTATAGAGGCGTGGAGTCTATCGGCGTGGGACGACCCCGGACGGGCGGGCGAGGCGGGGAGAAGGCGCTGGCGGCGGGGGTGTCCCTCGGCCTGCACGCGGCCGCCGTTCTCGCCTTCGTCGGCTTTGTCCGAACCATGCCCGGGCTCTCCGAGCCTCCGGCCATGGAGGCGGCGCTGTTCGAGGCCGTCACGCCCAGCCCGGAGCCTTCGCCGTCCGCGGCGTCCAGCGAGCGGCGCGCCCAGGACGTGCCGCGCCAGAGGCGCAGCGTCTCGCCGATCCGGCCCCGACAGGTCATGGTTCCCATGCTCGAGCCCTTGATGGCCGCGCCCCAGGTGGCGCCGCAGCCGGTCGAGACCTGGGCGGTCTCTTCGGTGACGGCGGTCGCGGCGACGACCTCGGCCGCTTCGGCGCCGGCCGGCGGCGGCGCGCCGGTGCAGGTGCGCGGCGAGGCCGCCAAGTCGCACGATCCCTACGCCGCCCAGGTGCTGTCGTGGATCGAGGCCCGCAAGACCATGCCCGAGGCGCTGCGTCGCCGCCGCACCCAGGGGGTGGTGGTGGTGGCCTTCACCCTCGACCGGTTCGGCCGGATGTCGCGGGCGAGCATCGTCGAAAGCAGCGGCGACCACGCGCTCGACGCCGCCGCCATGGACCTGCTCAACACCGCCGCCCCGTTCCCCAGGGCTCCCCGCGACGCCGACTGGAACCGCCGCCGCTTCGAGACCCCGATCTCGTACGCCGTGAAGGGCTAGACGAAGACCGTCCCCCTTCGGCGGGAAGCGGCCGCAGGCTCCCCCTCGGTCGCTCCGCCGCAGCACCCCCTCCAGGGGAGCATCCGGCGGAGACCGACCTTCTGCTGCAAAATCCCCGCGAGAGCGGGGACTTGAGGTTTTCGCCACCCCAACCCCGCCTCCCTCGCCCTTGTGGCGAGGGTCCATGCCGGCGACCGCTCAGACCTCGGCCTTCCTCGACAGGTCCGAGCAGGCTGAACCATGGATCCTGAGCGCAAGGCCCAGGAAAGCGGTGTTTGAATGCGGCGAAAGGCGTGAACGCGCAGCGTTCACACGGTGAACTCGAAACGGAGTCCAACCAAATCAACGCTCTACAACTTTATAACCTCAGTTTATCCCCGGGGACTCAAGACCCCCCATAATCAAGCCATCCCAGCCACGGGGAGGGCTCTTGGTACCGGCCCGAGCAGCGGCTGTGATCGCATCGAGCGGGGCCGCTTGGGGCGTCATGGGAAGGGCGGGTTTGCAGGATCGCTCAG
>JASGDR010000596.1:0-9326 GCA_047607095.1 Caulobacter sp. | reverse complement strand
GCGCTCGCCTCTGCACGCGCCCAATCCGACCCCGCCGGCCGGTCCGGCCCAGGGCGAGTGGGACCGGCTCGCCCGGGCCCTGCGCGGCGGGGTGCTGCGCGCCTGGGACGCCGACTACCAGCCCATCGCCCTGCCGAACAATCTGGAGTTCGCCGGAACCCTGCCGCAGGGCGTGGCCCGCTGCGGCTCGGCCGCCGAGGTGGCCTTCGCCATCGGCTGGGCGCGCCAGAACGACGTGCCGCTGATCGTGCGCGGCGGCGGCCATTCCTACGCCGGCTATTCGACCACGACCGGCCTGATGATCGACACCGGCGGCCTCGGCCAGGCCAGCTACGACGCCGCGACGGGCGTGGCGCGGGTCGGCTCGGGCGCGCGCAACCGCGACCTCTATCGCCTGCTGCGCAGCCAGGACCGGGCCGTCACCCACGGCCGCTGTCCCTCGGTGGGCGCGGCCGGCTTCCTGCTGGGCGGCGGCATCGGCTTCAACATGCGCGCCCGGGGCCTCGGCTGCGACCAGCTGGTCGAGAGCGAGATCGTGCTGGCCGACGGCTCGCTGCGGAAGCTGTCGCCCAAGGCGGCCGATCAGAAGGACCGCGACCTCTTCTGGGCCAGCCAGGGCGGGGGCGGAGGCAATTTCGGCGTCAGCACCTCGTTTTCGCTGCAGACCTTCGACGTGAAGGGCAAGGTCGTCACCGTGTTCGACCTCAGCTGGAGCCGCACGCCCGACGCGCCCCATCCCCGGATCTCGGTCGCCGAGCTGGGCGCGAAGCTGATGGCGGCGCTGGACGCCGCGCCCGACGCGTTGGGCTCGCGGGTGTCGTTCGGGGCGGTGACGCCGGTCCAGGCCAAGGCCGGCTACGACGTGCCGATCAGCCTGCTGGGCCAGTTCGCCGGGCCGCGCGACGAACTGCTGAAGATCCTGCAGCCGGTGTTCGACCTGGCCAAGCCGACCGGCGGGGCGGGGATGGAGGAGCTGCTGTACTGGCCGGCTCAGGACTTCCTGCACGAGGACGGCTTCCCGACCTTCTACCAGGAGCGTTCGGCCTTCGTGACCAACCGCCGGTTCGGAGCCGACGACCTGGCCGTGGGCCTGGAGCATCTGCGCAAGTGGCCGGGAACCTACGGCTATTGCGACCTGCGCTTTTTCCAGACCGGCGGCCAGATCAACGCCGTGGGCAAGGCCGACACCGCCTTCGTTCACCGCGACAGCCGCTGGCTGATGGTCAACGGCCTCTACTGGGGCGAGGCCGACTCGCACAACGAGGCCCGGATGAAGGCCAACCACGCCTGGCTGAACGCCTTCTACGCGGCCATGCGCCCGCGCGCCGGCGGCGGCGCCTACCAGAACTTCGCCGACCCCGGTCTGTCGAAGGATCCGGCCAGCCCCGACTACTTCGCCACCTCGTACTACGGCGACAACCTGCCGAGGCTGAAGGCGATCAAGGCGGCGGTCGATCCCGACCGGGTGTTCAGGTTCGCCCAGGCGATACCGGGGTAGAGGGGGCGCGGTGCGTCCTTCGAGGCTCGGCGGAGCCTCGCACCTCAGGATGAGGACGCTGTTGCTCTGAATTCCTCATCCTGAGGCGCCCGCGCAGCGGGGCCTCGAAGGACGCACGGCCGCCCTTGCCGCATCGTGAGTCGTGGCCTCCTAATCCCTCCACGTAGAGTTTCGTAGGGGATCCGATGTCCGATTTCGCCGTCCAGAACCGCCGTGCGCTGATGACCGGCGCCGCGGCCGCCACCCTGCTGGCGCCGGGCCTCGCCGCCGCCAAGCCGTCGGCCCGCGAGGTCGACATGGCCGCGATCCGCAAGGCCGCCGAGGCCGGCTACGAGGCTTCGGTCAAGCGCATCCAAGACTGGATCGCCCTGCCGTCGATCGCCGCCGAGAACCGCGACATGGACAAGGGCGCCGAGTACATGGCCGCCCTGGCTCGCGACGCCGGCTTCCAGCAGGTCGAGATCGTGCCCACCGACGGCGCGCCGGGCGTGTTCGGCGTGCTCGACGTCGGCGCCAGGCGATGGCTGGCCATCTACTTCATGTACGACGTCAAGCAGTACGACCCGGCCGAGTGGAGCTCGCCGCCGCTGGAGGCGCGGATCGTCGACAAGCCGGGCTTCGGCAAGGTGATCGTCGGACGCGGGGCGGTGAACCAGAAAGGGCCCGAGGCCGCGTTCCTGGCCGCGCTGCACGCCATCCGCGCCGCCGGCAAGAAGCCGCCCGTGAACCTCGTGCTGGTCTGCGAGGGCGAGGAGGAGATCGGCAGCCCGCACTTCCGCCAGATCGTCACCAAGCCGAACGTGCTGGCCGCCCTGAAGAAGTGCGAGGGCGTGATCATCCCGGCCGGCTGGCAGAGCCCCAGCAACGGCGGGGTCAGCGTCAACCTGGGCGCCAAGGGCGTGGTCGAGTTCGAGCTGGTGGCCAGCGGCGCCGGCTGGGGCAGGGGACCGAAGACCGACATCCATTCCAGCGAGAAGGCCCGGGTGGACAGCCCGGCCTGGCGGCTGGTCCAGGCGCTGACCACCCTGGTCACGCCCGACGGCAACACGCCCGCGATCGACGGTTATTTCGAGAAGGTGCGGCCGCTGACGCCGCGCGAGAAGGAGCTGATCGCCCTGGCCGCCCAGCGCATGAGCGAGGCCGACGCCAAGAAGGCCCTCGGCGTCGACCGCTGGATCGACGACCTGCCGTGGGAGAAGGCGCTGGAGCGCCTGGCCTCGCAGCCGACCATCAACATCGAGGGGCTGGTCTCGGGCTACACCGGC
This sequence comes from Caulobacter sp., assembly GCA_047607095.1. GTDB lineage: Bacteria > Pseudomonadota > Alphaproteobacteria > Caulobacterales > Caulobacteraceae > Caulobacter. The sequence continues at coordinate 6,563 of JASGDR010000596.1, read as the reverse complement.
CCCGGCGGCAAGACCGTGCTGCCCGGTCGGGCCGTGGCCAAGATCGACCTGCGGCTGGTGCCGAACATGACCATGGACGACGCCTTGGCCAAGATCCGCGCCCACCTCGAAAAGCGCGGCTTCAACGACGTCGAGATCAAGGTCAGCGGCGGCTACGACCCGACCGAGACGCCCGAGGACAGCCGCCTGATCCGCGCCCAGCTGGCCAGCTACAAGCGCCTGGGCGCGCCGGCCACCCTCTATCCGCGGCTGGCCGGATCATGGCCCGGCACGGTCTTCACCTCGCCGCCGGTCAGCCTGCCCGCCGGGCAGTTCGGCCTGGGCCACGGCAGCGGCGCCCATGCGCCCAACGAGTACTACGTGATCGAGAGCAGCAACCCGAAGGTCGAGGGGCTGGTCGGCGGCACGATGAGCTATGTCGACCTGATGTACGAAATCGCCGAGGCCAAGTGATGGTCCTCTTCAAGCCCCGGGTCGCCGTCGCCTGCGCCCTGCTGGCGGTGACGGCCGTTTCGGCCCAGGCGGCCGTGTTCCCGCGCTCGGCCCCGCCCGGCCAGTGCCGAACGGTCCATGGGCGGATGGCGCTGGCCAACGGCACCTTCTCGTTCCGGATCTGGGCGATCGGCACGACGCGGATCCTGCGCGTCGTCGACGAGGAGGGCGACAACTTCAACGACCTGGACAAGCTGCCGAAGTCCCTGCGGACGCGGCTGCGGCCCTATGCGGACGATCCGTTCCGTCCCCGCGTGTTCGCCGACTTCCGCGTGTGCGCCTACACCCGCAGCCGGCCGGGCGTGATGCAGAGCGTAACGCTCGTGGGCGCCAAGAACATCTGGATCGAAGCGCCGTGAGCCATGTGCCTTGGCGGTGCGTCGCGTCGGCCCTGCTGGCGGCCGCGGCGATCGCCGTCCCGCTGTCGGCCGTCGCCCGGGCGGCGCCGGAACGCACCGTGGCGATCACCTTCGACGACCTGCCCTACGCCGGCGCGATCGGCGAAGGGGAGGGGGCGTTGTCGCCCGCCGAGGTCGCCCGGCTGAACGCCCGCGTCCGCGCGACCCTGAAGCGGTTCGGCGCGCCGGCGACGGGCTTCGTCGTCGAGCAGACGGCGCAGGCGATGGGCGACAAGGCGCGTCCGGCGCTGAAGGCCTGGACGACCGGCGAGCTGGCGCTGGGCAATCACGGCTATTCCCACGCCGACACCAACGGGCTCGACCTGGCGGGCGTCGAGCAGGAGATCGTCCGGGGCGAGGCCTCCATCCGCCCGCTGATGGACGAGGCGGGCAAGCCGCTGGCCTTCATGCGCTTTCCGATGAACCACACGGGCGACACCCGCGAGAAGCGGGAGGGGATCGACGCCCTGCTGCAGCGGCTGGGCTATGCGGCCGCCGCCTCGACGATCGACACCTCCGACTATCTGTTCGAAGGCGCCTATCGCGCCGCCCTGCGCCGCGGGGACAAGGCGTGCGCCGGCCGGATCCGCGCCGCCTACCTGCGCTATTCGGCGACCCAGATCGACTATTACGCCGGCCTGAACGCCGAGGTTCTGGGCTACGCCCCGCCCGAGGTCGCCCTGCTGCACCTCAACCGCCTGAACGCCGACGTCCTGGACGACCTGCTGACGCTCTACGCCGCGCGCGGCTACCGGTTCGTCGATCTGGAGACGGCCCAGCGCGACCCGGCCTACGCCGCGGGCGAACGTCCCTTCGTCTCGCGCCACGGGCCGATGTGGGGCTACCGATGGGCGCGGGAGCGGGGCGTCAAGGTCGACGGCTCCCGGGAGACCGAGCCGCCGGCCTGGCTTGAGCGCTATGCGCGGGGCCCCGAGGTGGCTTGCGCGGACGACTGACGCCCGATCCTCGCCGACGACCACCCATGCGGGTTGGCGGACTTTCCTCGATTCCATAGGTTTGAGGTGGTTGGCGGGGCGACGTGGCCCCTACAGCGTGACGCCCGACTTCCAGATGGCGATCTCGCGCTCGCCGTTGCGCTCGGCCTTGGTCTCCTGACCCGAGGCCGTGGCCACGACGAGGTCGAGCAGGGCGTCGGCCGCCTGGTCCATGGTCTGTCCGTCCAGCACCACGCCGGCGTCGAAGTCGATCCATGACGGCTTGCGGGCGGCGAGAGCACTGTTGGAGGCGATCTTCAGGGTCGGGGCGGGAAAGCCCAGCGGCGTGCCGCGGCCGGTGGTGAACAGGATCACCGTGGCCCCGGCGGCCGTCAGGGCCGTGGACGAGACCGCGTCGTTGCCCGGAGCTTCCAGCAGGGTCAGGCCGTGCGGGCCGACCCGCTCGCCGTAGCGCAGCACCTCGACCAGCGGCGCGCGGCCGCCCTTCTGCACCGCGCCCAGCGACTTCTCCTCCAGGGTGGTGATGCCGCCGGCGATGTTGCCGGGCGAGGGGTTCTCGTAGATGGGCTGGTGGTTGTCGATGAAGTAGCGCTTGAAGTCGTCGATCACCTCGACGGCCTCGTCGAAGATCTCGCGGCTTGCAGCCCTTTGCAGCAGCACGTTCTCGGCGCCGAACACCTCGGGGATCTCGGTCAGCACCGGCGTGCCGCCGGCGGCGGCCACCTTGTCGGCGATGCGCCCGACCAGCGGGTTGGCGGTGACGCCCGAGAAGCCGTCCGAGCCGCCGCACTTGAGGCCCACCACCAGTTCGGAGATCGGAGCGGGCTCTCGACGGTCCTGCTCGGCGATGGCGACCAGCGCCTCGATGGCCTCCAGGCCCTGTTCGTACTCGTCTTCGACGAACTGGGTGGTGAACGAGCGCAGGCGTTCGGGGTCGAGGTCCGGGGCGCTTTCCAGCAGCGCCTTCAGCTGGTTGTTCTCGCAGCCCAGCCCCAGGATCAGCACGCCGCCGGCGTTGGGATGGGCGGCCAGGCCCGCGATCAGCTGACGGGTGTGGGAAAGATCGTCGCCCAGCTGCGAGCAGCCGAACGGGTGGGGGAAGGCGAACACCCCGTCGACGCGGCCGGCGAAGCGGGCGTTGGCCTTTTCGGCGATGCGGCGGGCGGTGTTGGCCACGCAACCGACCGTGCACAGCACCCAGATCTCGTTGCGGGTGCCCACCCGGCCGCTCTTGCGGCGATAGCCGAGGAAGGCGCGCTCGCCGACCTGTTCGGTGTTGTCGATCTCGGCCGGCGCGTAGGCGTAGCCTTCGACGCCTTCGAGCCGCGTCTCGACGTTATGGACGTGCACGTGGTCGCCGACGGCGATGTCGGCGGTCGCCCGGCCGATCGGCCAGCCGTATTTCAGCACGTCCTCGCCCTTGGCGGCGGCGCGGACGGCGATCTTGTGGCCCTTGGGAATGTCGCCGCGCACACGGATCGATAGACCATGCAGGTCGACGGTCTCGCCGGCGGCGAGCGGCCGCAGGGCGGTGGCGACGTGGTCGCGCGGGTCGACGCCGTGGATCGATTCGCCGGGAACGGTGGCTGTTTCGCTCATCTGGGTCTTTGTCTTTGCGACTTTTTGTGCTGCCATCCGGTCCTAAGGGAGTGGAAACCGGTGTCAAGGGTGTCCAGGGCGCGCTTTTTGCCGCTTGATTGGCGACGCTTTGGACGCTGGAGTATGACAAAAAACGAAAACCACTGCATGGAAACGCCGTGACCTCGTCCAAGACGCCCAACAAGTCCGCCGACGACACGGATGTCGACGCCGCTCTGGAGAGCGGTCGCCGCCGCGCCACCATCAACGATATCGCCCGCCTGGCCGGGGTATCCAAGAAGACCGTCTCGCGGGTGATCAACCAGTCGCCGTTCGTGCGCGAGGAAACCCGCCAGCGGATCGAGGCGGTGATCGCCGAGTGGGGCTACGCCCCCGATCCCCAGGCCCGGGGCCTGGCCTTCCGCCGCTCGTTCCTGATCGGCATGATCTACGACAACCCCAACCCGCAGTACGTTGTGAACATGCAGCTTGGCCTGCTGGACGGCATGCGCGGCTCGGGCTTCGAGCTGGTGGTCCACCCCTGCGACCGCTCCAGCCCCACCTTCCTGCAGGACGTGCGGATGTTCATCGAGCGGCAGAAGCTGTTCGGCGTGATCCTGCCGCCGTCTGTGTCGGAAGACGAGCGCGTCGCCGACCTGCTGCGCGACATCGGCTGCGAATACATCCGCATCGCCTCGGTCCCGCTGGACGAGGAAGAGCACATGATCGTCGGCCGCGACCGGCTGGGGGCCCAGACGATGGCCGAGCATCTGGTCGACCTTGGCCATACGCGCATCGGCTTCATCACCGGCCTGCCCAACTTCCGCTCGTCGCACGAGCGGAAAGGGGGCGTCGAGGACGCCCTGACGGCGGCCGGCCTCAAGCTCGATCCGGACTACGTGATGGAGGGGGCCTACACCTTCGAGTCGGGCGTGGCGGCCGGCGAGGCGCTGCTGGCCAAGAGCCCGCGCCCCACCGCCATCTTCGCCAGCAACGACGAGATGGCGGCCGGCGTCCTGCAGGCGGCCCGCCGGGCCAACCTCAAGGTGCCGGAAGACCTGACCGTGGTGGGCTTCGACAACTTCCAGATCGCCCAGGCCGTCTGGCCGCCGCTGACCACCGTCCACATTCCGACGCGCGAAGTGGGCCGCATGGCGGCCGAGAAGCTGATCGCTCGCGAAGGCTACGAACCGGGCGACCCGGCGAGGATCATCCCCTATCTGGTGGTGCGCGAGTCTTCCGCTCCGCCGAAGGATGTGTAGGGTGCGCGCCGCGCCCTGCGCCTTGCACCAAGCTCTGACACCGGTTACCAAGCGCCGCGTAACGGCCCGTCAGCGGCCTTAGGCGAAGGGACGAGGAGACACGCCATGGCCCGGCCCCTGATCTTGCACGACGATCGCCTGTTCCCGGCCGATCCGACCGTCCGCGGCATCGCCCGCGAGCTCTATTCCACGGTCGCGGCCCTGCCGATCATCAGCCCGCACGGCCACACCGACCCGGCCTGGTTCGCGACCAACGAGCCGTTCCGCGACGCCACCGACCTGCTGCTGGCCCCCGATCACTATGTCTTCCGCATGCTCTACAGCCAGGGCGTGGCGCTGGACGACCTGAAGGTGCCCAGGAAGTCGGGCGTGCCCGCCACCGATCCGCGCGCGGCCTGGAAGCTGTTCGCCGGGAACTTCCACCTCTTCCGCGGCACGCCGTCGTGGATCTGGCTGAACCACGTGTTCGGCAAGGTGTTCGGCTTCACCGAGTTCCTCGGCGAGGACAACGCCGACGCCTATTTCGACGGCATCAACGAGGCGCTGGCGACCGACGCCTTCCGCCCGCGCGCCCTGTTCGATCGCTTCAACATCGAGACCCTGGCCACCACCGAGGGCCCGCACGATCCGCTGAAGCACCACAAGGCCATCCGCGAGAGCGGGTGGGGCGGCCATGTCATCACCGCCTATCGCCCCGACGCCGTCATCGACTTCGAGGACGAACGCGGTCCGCGCGCCTTCGAACGCTTCGCCGAGATCTCGGGCCAGGACGTCTACGGCTGGAAGGGCTATCTCGAAGCCCACCGCATCCGCCGCAAGGCCTTCATCGAGGCCGGCGCCACCTCGTCCGACCACGGCCACCCGACCGCCGCTACCGCCGACCTCTCCGACGTCGAGGCCGAGGCCCTGTTCGCCGACCTGGTGAAGGGGAACGTCACGCCGGAGAAGGCCGAGCTCTTCCGCGCCCAGATGCTGACCGAGATGGCCAAGATGAGCCTCGAGGACGGGCTGGTGATGCAGATCCACCCGGGCTCGCACCGCAACCACAATCTCGGCCTGCTGGACACCCACGGCCGCGACAAGGGCGCCGACATCCCGATGCGCACCGAGTACGTGGATGCGCTCAAACCCTTGTTGACGCGCCTGGGCAACGACCCGCGCCTGTCGATCATCCTGTTCACGCTGGACGAGACGACCTACAGCCGCGAACTGGCCCCGCTGGCCGGGCACTATCCGGTGCTGAAGCTGGGCCCGTCCTGGTGGTTCCACGACAGCCCGGAAGGCATGATGCGCTTCCGCGAGCAGGTCACCGAGACCGCCGGCTTCTACAACACCGTCGGCTTCAACGACGACACCCGCGCCTTCCTGTCGATCCCCGCCCGCCACGATGTCGCTCGCCGCGTCGACAGCGCCTTCCTGGCGCGCATGGTGAGCGAGCACCGCATGGATTTGGTGGAAGCTCAGGAGCTCATCGTAGACCTGACGTACAATCTGCCTAAGAAGGCCTACAAGCTCGACCAGCCCCGGCCTCTCCCGGCCCCGGCGCTCGCGGCCGAATAAGAACACCACCTCCGGAGTAAACACGATGTTCGCCAAGACCTACCACGCCACCCATCCGGACATGATGTTCGCGGTCAGCAACGACGACCTGCGCGATCGCTACCTGATGCAGGACCTGTTCGTGGAGGGCGAGATCGTCCTCAACTACAATCACGCCGAACGCTTCGTCGTCGGCGGCGTGGTCGCGGCCGGCGCCGTGAAGCTGCCCGACCAGACCGAGCCGGCCTCGGCCGCCGGCCACCCTTTCCTGGAGCGCCGCGAGCTGGGCGTGATCAACGTCGGCGAGACCACCGGCAAGATCACCGTCGACGGCGTCG
>JASGDR010000595.1:0-7854 GCA_047607095.1 Caulobacter sp. | reverse complement strand
GTCAGCCGCGCATTCTCATGCACGTTCATCCGGGGCCTCCGGCGCTAGGGTTTGGAGCTTCGCAACCCCAGCCTCTCAGCACCGCCCCGGGTGAACAACCTTCATAGCTTCGACATCTAGGCGCGACCATTGCCCAATGGCTTTGGCGACTTGGCGCGTCCGGCGCCGTGATTTTCAAGATCCGAGATTATTCGGTGAGCGGCGAAACCTCTCACCCTCCCACCGCCTGCGGCGGCGGGCCCCTTCCTCTCTCTAAGAGAGGGGGAATTGGAGCGGCGGCAGCAGTCCCGCCACGTCGATCCCCCGGAAGGCGGCGAAGACGCCGGCCCAGACGGCGAGGTTGGCCAGCAGCATCAGGGCGACGGCGACGCGCAGGCGGCGCTGGATGATCTTGCGGCGCTTGCGGGCCTTGAAGCCGGGCATGGATAGGGCCGTGGCCATTGTTCTGCTCCTGATCAGCCCCCGTTAATCACCATTAACGCGATTGATTTGGCCCGGTGCAAGCGGGACGGCTTGTCGCAGCGCCCGCCAGCGGGGAAGGTGAGGGCGCATGAGCCCCGCCATCAGCCTCGAAAAGGTCGGCAAGACGCACGGCGACGCCGTGGCGCTGGAGGCCGTGGACCTGTCGATCGCCAGGGGACAGTTCGTGGCCCTGGTCGGCGGATCGGGCGCGGGCAAGACCACCCTGCTCAAGACCATCAACGCCTTGGCGAGCCCGACCACGGGCGCGGTGCGGGTGGATGGGCGGGCCGTGGGCGAGGCGGACGGACCGGCCCTGCGCCGACGGATCGGCTACGTCTTCCAGGAGGTCGGGCTCTTTCCGCACATGACCGTGGCCCAGAACATCGGCGTCGTTCCCGAGCTGCTGGGCTGGACGGAGGCCGAGATCGCCGCGCGGGTGGACGAGCTGCTCGATCTCGTCGACCTGCCCCGCGCCGTGGCGACGCGCAGGCCGTCGGCGCTGTCGGGCGGACAGAGGCAGCGGGTGGGCGTGGCCCGGGCCCTGGCCGGGCGGCCGTCGATCCTGCTGATGGACGAGCCGTTCGGGGCGCTGGATCCGATCACCCGCACCACCCTGGGCGACGACGTGCGGCGGCTGCACGAGGCGCTGGGGCTGACGAGCGTGATGGTCACCCACGACGTGGCCGAGGCCCTGCTGCTGGCCGACCGGGTGGTGGTGATGGACGCCGGCAGGATCATCGCCGACGCCGCGCCGCGCGAGCTGATGGCCGGTCACGCCGATCCGCGCGTCGAGGCCCTGATGGCCGCCCCGCGCCGCCAGGCGCAGCGGGTGAGGGCGCTGCTGGATGGCTGAGCTTCTCGCGCTTTTGCCTCAGCGTCTGGCCTGGCACGCGGCGCTGTCGGCGGCGGCCCTGCTGCTGGGGCTGGCCTTGGCCCTGCCGCTGGGCTTCGCGGCGGCTAGGCGTCCGGGGCTGCGGTGGATCGCCCTGGGCGCGGCGAGCCTCGTGCAGACCGTGCCGAGCCTGGCTTTGCTGGCGCTGTTCTATCCGCTGCTGCAGCTGCTTTCGAACCTGGCCAAGGCCACGTTCGGTTTCGGTTTTCCGGCCCTGGGCTTCCTGCCGGCCTGGCTGGCCTTGGCGCTCTACGCCATGCTGCCGATCCTGCGGAACACGGCGGCGGGGCTGTCGGGCGTCGATCCGGCGGTGACGGAGGCGGCCAGGGGCGTGGGCATGACGCCGCGCCAGAGCCTGCTGCGGGTGGAGCTGCCGCTGGCCGCGCCGGTGATCCTGGCGGGCGTGCGCACGGCGGCGGTGTGGACCATCGGTGGGGCGACCCTGGCCACGCCCGTCGGCCAGACCTCGCTGGGCGACTACATCTTTTCCGGGCTGCAGACCGAGGCCTGGGACATGGTGCTTGTCGGCTGCGCGGCCTCGGCCGTCCTGGCCCTGGCGGTGGACCAGCTGCTGGGCCTGGTCGGACGGGGGATCGAGCAGCGCCGGCCGGCGCTGTGGGGCGGGGCGCTGGCGGCGCTGGGCGTCGGACTGCTGGCCGCCCTGGCCCCGATCGTCGCGCCGGCCCTGGCGCCGCGGCCGCCGGCCTATGTGGTCGGGGCCAAGAACTTCTCCGAGCAATATGTGCTGGCCGAACTGATCGCCGCGCGGCTGGAAGGGCAGGGCGCGCGGGTCGAGCGGCGGATCAACCTGGGCTCGGCCGTGGCCTATCGCGCCCTGGCCGCCGGCGAGATCGACGCCTATGTCGACTATACGGGCACCCTGTGGGCCAACGTGCTGCGCCGGACCGACAATCCCGGCCGGCAGGCGGTGCTAGCGACGCTGACCGCCGAGCTGAAGCGCCGCGACGGCGTGGTGCTGGCCGCGCCCCTGGGCTTCGAGAACGCCTACGCCTTCGCCATGAAGCGCGAGCAGGCCGAGAGGCTGGGCGTGAAGAGCCTTTCCGACCTCGCCGCCAAGGCGCCGGGCCTGGTCGTGGGCGGGGATCTGGAGTTCTTCTCGCGGCCGGAATGGAAGGCGGTCGAGAAGGCCTACGGCCTGCGCTTCAAGAGCCGGCGGCAGTTCCAGCCGACCTTCATGTACCGGGCCCTGGCCTCGGGCGAGGCCGACGTGATCTCGGCCTTCTCCAGCGACGGGCGCATCGCCGCCGACGATCTGGTTGTGCTGGAGGACCCCAGGGGCGCGCTGCCGCCCTATGACGCCGTGCTGCTGGTTTCGCCGCGGCGGGCCGGCGATGCGCGGCTGAAGGCCGTGGCCGCCGATCTGGCCGGCAGCCTGTCGGTCGAGGCCATGCGAGAGGCCAACTACGCCGTCGATCGCGACAGCGACAAGCGCTCGCCGGCCGATGTCGCGCGCGAATTGAGCGACGACATTCCTTGAACGGCGTCCGCCCAAGCTTCGTTTGCGACGGTTTTGTGAATGGGGCAGGGTGCGCGCCATGAGCAAGCTTACCCACACGGCGGCGCTGTCGGCGCTGGCCGGCGCCGTCCTTTTCGCTTCCACGCCCGCAGCGGCGGCCGAACAGGTGAAGCCCAATCCCAAGCTGGTCGTGGTGATCTCGATCGACCAGTTCAGCGCCAACCTGTTCGAGCAGTGGCGCGGCCAGTGGAAGGGCGGCCTGGGCAAGCTGGGCCGCGAGGGCGTGGTCTATCCCAACGGCTACCAGTCGCACGGCATGACCGAGACCTGCCCGGGCCACTCCAGCCTGCTCACCGGCGCCTATCCCAACCGCACCGGCATCGTCGGCAACAACTGGTACGACCCCGAGACCGGCAAGCGCAGCTACTGCCTGCTCGACACCTCGGTGACCCTGGCCGCGCCGTCGGACCAGGATCCGGTCAGCGACAAGAACCTGATGGTCGGCACCTACGGCGACTGGCTGAAGGCCGTTTCGCCCAAGAGCCGCGTCTACGGCGTGTCGGGCAAGGACCGCGGCGCGATCACCATGGCCGGCCATAAGGCCGACGGCGCGTTCTGGTACCAGGCCGGCTACGGCTTCAACACCTTCGTGCGCCCCGGCGAGGACGCGGCGACCAAGCTTGCGCCCGTGGCCGCGCTGAACGCCCGCCTGGCCGCCGAGCAGAAGAAGAAGCCCTTCGTCTGGACCTACGAGAACAAGGCCTGCGCCGCGCTCGAAAAGACCTGGACCACGGGCGATCGCACCTGGGACGCCAAGCTGCCGCGCCCGCTGCCGACCAACCAGGCCGAGACTCTGCGCGACCTGGCCGCCAGCCCCTACACCGACGCCGTGACGCTGGAGGCCGCCGCGGCCCTGCGCGACGAGTTCGGCCTGGGCGACGGCCCGCAGGTCGACGTACTGACCGTCAGCCTGTCGGCCACCGACTTCATCGGCCACCGCTACGGCACGCGCGGTCCGGAGATGTGCGACCACCTGAGCCGGCTGGACGCGCGCCTCGACACCTTCCTCAAGCGCATCGAGAAGGCCAAGGGCGAGGTGCTGGTGGTGCTGAGCGCCGACCACGGCGGTTCGGACTTCCCCGAGCGCCTGCACGACGAGGGCTACGACGTCAGCCGCATCAACACCGGCGGCTGGCTGAAGGACCTGAACGCGCAGCTGCGCAAGGACCTGTCGCTGGACTTCGACCCGGTGATCGCGCCGGGCGGCATCGACACCCTGGTGATCGTCGGCGCCGACAAGAAGGTTCTGCCGGCCACCGAGCGCGCTCGCGTCGCCTCGGCGACCCTGGCCCTGGTGCGCGGCCGCCCCGAGGTGGCCGAAGCCTATGAGATCAACGACCTCCTGACCACGCCGCCGGTCGCCAAGGGCACGCCGCCGGATACGATCAGCGTCAAGGAACGCCTGCGCCGCAGCGCCTGGCCGGGCCGGTCGGGCGACATCCTGGTGGCCTTCAAGCCGAACCTGGTGCCGGCCACGGCGGCGACGACCTATGTCGCCACCCACGGCACGCCCTGGGACTACGATCGCCGCGTGCCGATCCTGTTCTGGTGGAAGAGCGCCCAGCCGCGCGAGCGCATCCTGCCGATCGAGACGGTCGACATCGCCCCGACCATCGCCGCGGCGACCGGCGTGCCGGTGCCGACCCCGATCGACGGCCGCTGCCGTCCGCTCGGCGCGGGGCATGACTGCTGAACAAGAGGTTTGGAGGGGAGCGCCGGCGGCGTTCCCCTTTTCCTTAGAACCTCCGCTTTCGCGGGGATTTCATGATGTTTGTGTTGTCTGAAGGCCCTGGCGAATTCAGCGAAGCAGGGCGAAGCCCAGCACGTCCGCGCCGATGAAGGCGATGATGGCCCAGCCGATGAACAGCCCGGCGAACGGGTGACGCTGCCACCAGCGCAGCTTGATCTCAGAATGCATGACAGTTCCCCAACTGATGGAGGCATTCTGTACGCAACCTGATAGTTTCGCCAGCAACTATCGCGCGGCGCCGCAAGGTAAACCCGTGTGGCGGGATGTCGCAGGCGCCCGGGGCAACCCTGCAGCGACCATGCGCCGCGCCCGGCTTACGGCCGGAAGAGCCGGCGTGTTAACAGTCCCTAACTCTCCGTTAACCATGTCGGCGGCATGTTTCGGCGCAAGTTGAAGCCGTCCAGAGCGCCCGCAGAAAGCCCGTTCATGACTGGAGCAGAAGTCCTCGACGTGGGTCGCGACGCGATCTGGCTGACCCTGCAGCTGTGCGCTCCGGTGCTGATCGTCGGCCTGGTGGTCGGGGTGGCCATCGGCCTGTTCCAGGCCCTGACCCAGATCCAGGAGCAAACCCTGGTCTATGCGCCCAAGATCGTCGCCATCTTCGTTTCGCTGCTGCTGTTCCTGCCGCTGATGGGCGCGCTGATGTCGGGCTTCATGCGCCAGATCGCCGCCCGCATCGCGGCGATGTAGGGGACGGCCGGGCGTGGACAGCTTCGCGACGACCGCTCAGGTCTATGTCGGCGGTCTGGTCTTCGCCCGGATCGGGGCCATGGTCATGCTGATGCCGGGCATCGGCGAGACGGCCGTGCCGGCGCGCATCCGCCTGTCGTTCGCCCTGCTGATCGCTGTGGTGCTGACCCCGCTGGTCGCCAAGGGCGTCGGGCCGCTGCCGACCACGGTCGGCGGGCTGGCGGGCCAGCTGATCCACGAGATCCTGATCGGCCTGATGATCGGCGCGGTGCTGAAGATGTTCATGAGCGCCCTGACCACGGCGGGCGAGGTGATCTCGATGCAGACGACCCTGTCGTTCGCCCAGACCACCAACCCGATGGGCGTGCAGTCGAGCACGGCCGTGGCGACCTTCCTGTCGATGCTGGGCCTGACCCTGGTGATGGCCACCGACCTGCATCACCTGTTCATCGGGGCGATGGCGCGCTCCTACGAGATCTTTCCGTTCACCAAGAGCGTGCCGGTCAACGACGCCGCGGCCCTGGCCGTGCGCACCGTCTCGCAGAGCTTCGTGCTGGGCGTGCAGCTGGCGGCCCCGGTGATCGTGTTCTCGATCGTGTTCAACCTGGCGACGGGCCTGGTCGGGCGGGTGATGCCGTCGTTCCAGATCTTCTTCGTCACCTCGCCGCTCAGCGTGATTCTGGGCCTTTCGCTGCTGGCGCTTTCGCTGGGCGGCATCGCCATGGTGTGGAGCGATCGCTACCGCGATCTGCTCGGCGTCTTCAGCTAGGAGGGCGCCGTGGCCGAAGACACAGACGACGCCTCGAAAACAGAAGAGCCGACACAGAAGAAGCTCTCGGACGCCCGCAAGAAAGGCGACGTTCCCAAAAGTCAGGATTTCTCGCAGCTGGCCTCGCTGGCCGGCGCGTTCGGCGTCGTGGCCATCGCCGGCGGCTGGCTGGCGCGCGACCTCGTCTCGGCCCTCGTGCCGTTTATCGCCCACGCCGGCCAGATGGACGTCGAGGGCGGGGCGCAGGTGATCGCCAAGAAGGTGGTGCTGGCCGCGCTGCCGCCGCTGATCCTGGTGATGCTGGTTTCGGGCTTCATGGGGGCGGCGGCCAACATCGCCCAGTCCGGCTTCCTGTTCTCGGCCGAGAAGATGAAGCCGGACCTCAACAAGCTGGATCCGATGAAGGGGCTGGGGCGGATCTTCGGGCCGGACGGCCTGATGCAGTTCGCCAAGTCGGCCCTGAAGTTCATCGTCACCGGGATCATCGCCTGGTTCGTGCTCAAGCCGGACGCCAACGAGGTGGTCGGCCTGGTCGGCATGGATCCGGCCGCCATGCTCCCGCTGGCCATCGAGCTCTGCAAGAAGCTGTTCTGGGCGGTGCTGATCTTCCTGATCGTGACCGCCGGCTTCGACTGGTTCTGGCAGCGCATGCGCTTCAACAAGCGCATGCGCATGACCCTTCACGAGGTGAAGGAAGAGCACAAGCAGTCGGACGGCGACCCCCACATCAAGGCCAAGCGCCGCCAGATCCAGATGCAGCGCTCGCGCCAGCGGATGATGCAGGCCGTGCCCAAGGCGACCGTGGTCGTCATGAACCCGACCCACTACGCCGTGGCGCTGAAGTACGAGCAGGGCGAGACCCCGGCGCCGATCTGCGTGGCCAAGGGCGTCGACGAGCTGGCCCTGAAGATCCGCGCCCTGGCCGAGGAGTCCGGCGTGCACGTGCTGGAGGATCCGCCCCTGGCCCGCGCCCTCTACGCCGCGGTCGAGATCGACCAGCAGATCCCGGCCGAGCACTTCCAGGCCGTGGCCAAGGTCATCGGCTTCGTGCTGAGCAACAAGAAGGCCCGCCGGCGCGCCTGGGCCGACTGACGCCCGCTGAGACGGACCGCGATCCGACGTCGTGATCCCGTCCACGGATCATCGGGACATCACATTTCCGCCGTAGAATCAGAGACCTGCTTTCTGAACGCGCTCTTGCGCCGCGTAAGGAGTATCCTTACCGGACGAATCGTCGGGGCCAGTCCCCCGACCAAGTTGCAGAAGGATTTCGGTCGGCATGGCCGAGACGCCCGCGAAAGACATGACGGCCGCTCGCCGCCGCGCCGACCCCCTGATCTGGGGCGCGGCGATCTTCTTCGTCCTGGCCGCCGGCTTCGCCACGGCCCCGGCCCTGAGCGCCGGTCCCGCCACCCTGGCCGGCCTGCTGCTGCTGGCGGGCGTCGCCGGCGTGGCGATCCTGGGCCTGGTGGCGATCCGCGCCTCGGCCGCGCACGACAACGGCCTGGACGTGGCCGACAGCTTCATCGACGCCCTGGGCGAGCCGGCGGCCCTGACCGTCGCCGACGGCCGCGTGCTGGTGGCCAACCAGGCCTGGCGCGACACCATGGGCGAGGCCCGCCGCCTGCCCAAGGACGCCTCGCTGTTCTCGGCCCTGACCCGCGCCCGCAAGGGCGAGGCCGCCGACGCGGTGGTGGTGGTCGCGGGCCAGGAGCGCCCGGCCGTGGCCGCGCGCGTCGCCGGCGGCCGCCTGC
>JASGDR010000594.1:0-6173 GCA_047607095.1 Caulobacter sp. | reverse complement strand
GGCGCCGGCCAGGTGGGCCGACCAGTCGCGGGCGGCCGCCTCCTCGCGGTCAGCGACGATCTCGTCGATGCGGGCGTTCAGGCGCTCGACCAGGGCCGGCGGCATCGTCGCCTTGATGATCGTCGGGCTGAACGGCGCGACCAGCCGCAGGTCGGGGTCGTGGCTCACGGCCTACCGCCCCGGCGACCAGATCACCGCCGTCGCGCCCGGCGCCAGGGTCAGGCTCGCGGCGTCCGCCGCCAGCTTGCGCTTGGTGACCAGATCGATCCGCTCTCCCGCCGCCTCGGGCAGCTCGACGACCACCGGCCGGGTCCCGGCGTTCATGGCGATCCGGTAGGGGCCGTAGGCGGCCTCGTAGTACTGGCCGCGCCCCGCATAGGGGTTGTCCTGGTCCTTGTAGCGGGCCTCGGGCGGGCCCTTGGCCACGGGCAGGACCTCGCCCTCCAGCGCCGCCGGCGCCTCGCCCGGATAGGCGACGATCGGGATCGAGCCGGCCGAGATGTGCGGCGTCGCCCGCCGCACGCAGGTCTTGCCGCTGGGCTCGAAATCGACCCGGGCGGCGATGGTGGCGATACGATCGACGCCCGGCGTCTGGTAGTGGAGCCGCGCCAGCCGGTTCACCCCGCAATTGGCCCGCCAGTAGAGCGAGGCGTACAGCACCTCGTCGCCGTTCTTCACCGCCACCACCCCGTCCTCGGGATCGGCGAACACGAAGTCGGGCCGGCCCGGCGTCATCGGCAGCTTCACGGCCGACTTCGGCCAAGCCTTCACCGCCAGCCATTCGTCATAGGCGTCGAGGAGGCCGATCGTCGTGCGCTGGTTCCTGTCCTTCAGGCGGTCGCGCAGCACGGCGTAGTACTGGCCGTCGTCCAGGGCCTGGCGGGCGATGGCCATCAGCTGCGGGTCGCGGGTGGCGACGGCCACGTTGAACGGCGTGTTGTCCCAGCCCGACTTCTGCACATAGGTGGTCGCGCCCGGATAGACCGGATCGCGCCAGCCGATCGGCGCCTCCAGCAGCATGGTGGGCGCGCCCTCGGCGTCGATGCCGGGATAGCGGAAGGCCATCCGCGCGCGGGCCATCTTCAGCAGCTGGTCGCGCAGCGCCGGATCGCCCTGCCCGCCCTCCCCGGCCGCCGTGGCCTGGTAGATGGCGGTCGCCCAGTCGAGGATCTCGCCGTAGCTGCCCACATAGCCCAGCTCCTTGGAGAGCCCGGCCCTGGTGAACAGCCGATAGTCGTCGGCCGAGCGGAAGCTTCCGGTGTCGGCGGCCGAGCTGGAATAGGTCGGCTCGCCCGCCGCATCCAGGCTGCCGGTCCAGGGGATCAGGCCCATCGACTCGTGGAAGAACCGCCGAACCGCCGGCTCGGGCCGGGCCAGGGGGCTGGCCAGCGACCGCAGGCCCTCGTTGCTCCAGTAGATCCCCAGGTCGACGATCATCGACTGGTTCGTATAGAGCCGCCGGTGGGTCTCGATGTAGTCGAGCCCGGCGTCCAGCATCCGGGCGTAGGCCTCGCGGCGGGTGATCGGCGGTCCCGCCACGCCCACGACCGGCGCGTCGAGATAGGGCGCGACGTCGGCCTGCATCAGCCGCAGCGCCTTGCCGAACGCGCCCAGCGCGTCCCAGTCGGCGTTGGTGCGGCTGGTGTCGACATAGACGCTTTTCGGATCGGCCAGGAACCGCGCATAGAAGGCGTCGCCGCTCTCGACCAGCTTGCGGGCCACCGCCGGATTGTCGTGCGCCCTGGTCCAGTCCAGGGCGTGGGCGCGGGCCAGGAACGGCGTCTCCAGCACGTTCAGCGGACCGGGCCTGGCCAGCAGGCGGTCGATCTCGCGGTTCACGCGGGCCTTCAGGTCGTCCAGCACCTCGGGCCCGGCCGACGGCTTGCCGGCGATCGGCGGCGCCTGGCCCGTCGGATCGCCGCTGTCGAGGAACGGATCGGCGTGCACATAGAGCGCGTAGATCGGCCGCGAGGCCTGGGTCATCGGCTTCTGGAAGCTCTCGAACTGCTGGGTGTAGACCGCGTAGGGCCCGCTGGCCCGGATCGCGCAGTCCAGCCGCTCGCGCCCCTTGGTCAGGGTCATCGGCAGCGGGAAGGTGCGATAGGTAAAGCGCCCGGCGAAGGGCGGGGCCTGGGTCCCGATGTCGAGGATCTCGACGTCGCCCAGATGGCGATAGCCCACCTGCCGACCGTCGCAGAACAGCACCAGCTTGCCGTCGTTGACGTCGCCGCCCCATAGCCGGATCGAGGCGTAGTTCTGGATCGCCGGATCGACCGCCAGGCTGAACTTCAGCTCGCCGCTGAACCGCGCGCCGGGCTCGCTCGGCGGCAGGCGGCGGGCGGCGAGGCCCAGGCCGCCGGTCACCCGCTCCGAGGCCTCGGCGTCCACCCCGTGGGCGGCTTCGGACACCGCGTCGCCGAAGGTGATCTTGTCGATCAGCGGGGTCGCGGCCTGGGCCGGGCCCGCCAGGAAGCCGAGCAGCGCGCCGGCGCCGAGGATCAGTCGATGTCGGGTCATGCGCGCCGCTCTCGATCGCCGAAGGGTCTTTGGAAAAAGGCGGGAACGGCTCCCGCCGGACGGGGCGAAAACCTCGCCCCTCGACAAGCTCAGGGTGAGGTTTTTCTATCGCCGGGGCCCGCCATGGTCCTCACCCTGAGCCCATCGAAGGGCGAGGACCACGCGCGGCGCCGGCTGGCGAAGCAGGCCTAGAACTGGGTCCGGACGGTCAGCCACACCGAGCGCGGGGCGTTGCGCTTGATCAGGTAGCCGGACTCCGGCAGCTGCTCGACCACGTCGTAGACCTGCACGTTGGTCGGCAGGTTGGTGCTGATCATCGGGTCGTAGGCCGAGATGTAGTCCTTATCGAGCACGTTGCGCACGTCGAGCGTGATCAGCGTCTTGTTCTTCTTCAGGCCGTCGTACTGCACCGAGATGTCCAGGTTGTCCTGTTCGGGCAGGTAGCGGTGATCCAGCGAGTTGGTGTTCAGCTTGCGCACGTCCATCCAGCGATGGCGGACGTTGAAGCGGAAGTCCTTGTAGCGATACGAAACCGTGTTGCTGAGCGTCCACTTGGGCGAGCGCGACAGGATGCCGGCGTCGACGCGCAGCACGTCGTCGGACGCGCCCAGGCCGTTGGCCCCGGTGTTGAGCCAGACATAGGCCTCGGTGGTCTTGCCGTTCAGGAAGGTGACGGACGGGTTCCACTCCAGGCTCCGCGTCACCTTCCATTTGGCCCAGGCCTCGATGCCGCGGGTGAAATACTTGTTGAAATTCTCCGGCAGCAGGTAGGTCGAGACGTTGTCGGTGTCGACCGCGGTCGGATAATCGTTCACCGCGAAGTTCTGGTAGAAGTAGGTGATCTGGCCGTTGAAGCGGCGATCGCCGAAGGTGTAGGCGGCCTCGTGGCCCTTGATGTAGGCCGTGGGGCCCAGCGGCCGCACCAGGGTCGCCGCGGTCGAATAGCGGTTGATGACCCCCGACGACGGCTGCTTGGCGTCGGTGTAGCGGTAATAGACCTTGTGCTTGTCGGTGAAGTTGTAGCCGACCGCGACGCTGTAATCGACGAGGCTCAGATCCTTGTCGGCGCCGATCACCTTCGAGGCCGTCTTGGTCATGTAGATGTTGTCGTAGACGGTGAGCGGATTGCCGTCGAGGCCGCCGCTGGCCAGCGACGTCGCGCCGGAATTGCGCGTGTCCCAGGTCTCCGAATAGGTCCGGGCGTGGAAGTACTGGTACTTGATGCTGGCGTTGAAATCCCAGTGCTTGTTGGGCGACCAGGCAAAGCCGGCATAGGGCGACAGCTCCATGATCCGGGCGCGCTGCGAGACGGTGGTGAACAGGCCGCTGCCGTACGAGCCCCAGCCGCCGCCGTCGGTCAGCTGGTAGGTCGTGCCCGAATTGGTCACGTACTGGACGTTCAGGTTCTGCACCTGGCCGTCGGCCCAGGCCGACACCCCAAGCCCGTTGGCCCAGTTGTCGTTCACCTGCTCCGAACGCGAGACGTAGAGGCCGCCGTTCACGCTCCAGGTTTCGCCGCGATAGGTGGCGGTGAAGTTGCCCATGTAGTCGACGGATTCACGGTAGTTGTCCTCGGCGCGGGTCAGCAGCACCAGGTCCTGCGAACTCGTGCCCGTGGGCACCGTGCCGGAATTGTAGCTGCCGTCGGCGCTGGGGATGGTGGCCGTGACCAGGCCGCCGCGCATGTCGATGTCGCGGTTGGGCAGGGTGTTGCCGACGATGCAGAGGCTGGCGGTCTGGAAGGTGGTGGCCGTCACCCGCGGACAGGCCACGCCCGTGCGGTAGTTGGTCCCCAGCTGCGAGCCGGCGACGTTGTTGGCCACGCGGGCCACTTCCTGGCCGG
This sequence comes from Caulobacter sp., assembly GCA_047607095.1. Taxonomy (GTDB): domain Bacteria; phylum Pseudomonadota; class Alphaproteobacteria; order Caulobacterales; family Caulobacteraceae; genus Caulobacter. The sequence continues at coordinate 1,813 of JASGDR010000594.1, read as the reverse complement.
CGGCGTTGGTGAAGACGTAGTAGCCGGGCGTGCGGTCCAGGTTGTTGATGTTGAGGCCGAAGCGCTCGCGAGTCGCCGCCGCCGATCCCAGCGAGGCCAGGCCCTGGGGCTTGTAGGACTGCCCGCGATAGGTCGACTTCTGGATCCGGGCCGCGCCGGTGAAGGTCAGGCGCTCGCCGATGTCGTGGTTCCAGCGCAGCGACAGGGCGTCCTGCTTGTAGCGATAGCCCGCCGAGGGATCGAGCGTGTGCGTGCCGCCGTCGAAGTAGTTCGGCACGGTCTGCTGGCCGCCGTTCATGAACAGGTTCACGTCGCGGCCGAAGCCCGGGATCTCCTCCGGATCCTGATAGCCGTAGGTCGGCTGCTGGAAGGTGGTCAGCTCGGCGTTGGTGTCGTCCAGGTGCTTGTAGATCAGGTTGAACGAGCCCGAGCCGTTGGCGGTCGAGTAGTCCTTGTAGAGGTTCACCTTGAACTGGCCGCCGTGGTTCAGGTCGAAGCCCGGGTTCACCTGGCCGTTCGAGCGGCGGTAGAAGCCGCTGAGGCCCAGACCCATGTCGCCGGCCTCGTTGACCCAGCCGTAGGCGGCGTCGACCTGCTTCCACGACAGGTGCAGGTCCTCGCCCTCGAAGCCGATCCGCGTCTGGATCATGCCGCCCGGCTTCACCTTGCCGGTGATGTAGTTGAAGGTCGCGCCGACCGAGGTGGTGACCCCCGTCGCCGACGAGCCGCCGCGCACCGACTCGACCCGGCTGGTCGAGATGTCGGCGCGGTAGAAATAGCCGTCCTGGAAGCCGCTGAACTTGAACGGCACGACCGGTAGGCCGTCCTCGAGGATCGTCGTCCAGAAGTAGCCCGAGGTGTTGGCCCCGGTGCCGATGGTCATGCCGCGGGTGAAGACCTCGTTGCGGGCCACCCCGTCGTTGGACTCGACGACCACGCCGGGCATGTCGCGCAGCATGTCGTCGGCGCTGATCGGCGTGAACTTGCTCATGTCGTCCTCGGACAGCACCGAGAACGAGACGTTGGCCTTCTTGGCGGCGGTGCCGATCATCACGCCGGTGACGATCACCTCGTCGACGGCCGTGGTCTCGGTCGTGACGGGAACCGGCTTGGCCGTCTCGGCCGTCGTCGCCGCGGCCGGAGCCTGTGCGCGCGCGGCGGCGGCGACCGACATCGCGCTCGCGCCGGCGGCCAGGGCCAGAACCATGTGAGAAACCTGCAGGGCGCGGTTGCGTCCGCGCTGAGGGCCGAGACCAGCCATCCTATCCTCCCCTTCGGACTTTCAGCCCGGCCCCGTCTTGCGTCGAGGCCGGCGCGCCGACCGCCTTGTCGTTTTCGAGAGCGCTCCAGCACCCCGATCGGCTTGTTGTTATCGATATCAGCGCCTTTTGAGCGCTGTCAACGGGGTTTCGGCGGCGAAATATTGGAAATATTCACAGCAACGCCCGAGCATTGACCAGGCCATATCGAGCAGCAAAACGCGATCAAGCGCTACGTGCGATCAGCACAGCGCTCCATGAAAACTTCAGGATGTATTCAGCGTGACAGGTACAGATCCGTCATGCCGATCGACTTCAGGCGTGAAGCGAGGTTTCACCTGTCCGTTCGCCGGCCTTCACCAGGGTTCCATGCCTCGGCCGACGCGAGATCAGGCCGTCGGCCGCCAGCAGGTCGAGCGCGGCCCGCACCGTGATCCTGGCCACCGTGAAGCCGCTGGCCAGCTCGCGCTCGGTCGGCAGCCGCCGCTCGCCGTCCTCGATGGCCGCCCGCAGCCGGTCGGCCAGCTGCCGGTAAAGGGCCACGCGGCCGGTGC
>JASGDR010000593.1:0-5187 GCA_047607095.1 Caulobacter sp. | reverse complement strand
TCCAGGTCGAGCGCGGCGGCGAACAGCCGGGCGGCCTCGCTCAGCCGCCCCGAGGCCTTGCTCCGCACGCCCTTTTCGAACAGCTCGTCCGCCCGCACGCCCCGAAACCGATCCCACGCCTCATCGATAGGGTCGTGCTTACCGCGGACGATCGGTCGAAAGTGAGGCGGCCGAGCGCGGCCGAGCAACGGTCGGCAAGGTCCCGATATGGAGGCCGCGCAAAGCGGCCGCGCCGCTAGCCGTGCAGCCAGCCCAGGCGCTGGGGGGTGATGTCCTTGCCCTTGAACAGGGCCGCGACCCCTTCGCCTTCCACGAACTCGCCGATGTCGCGCACGGGCAGGCCGGCGGCGAAGGCGGCGGCCTGGAAGGCGGCGACGTCGGCGGCGGGTATGGCGCAGACGATCTCGTAGTCGTCGCCGCCCGAAGCCAGCGACATGCGGGCCTCGCCGCGCTCGGGCTGGGCTTCCAGCCACTTTCGGGCGCCCGTCGACAGCGGCAGGCGGTCGAGATCGACCTTGACCTGCAGACCGCTGGCCTTGGCGATGTGGCCGGCGTCGGCCAGCAGGCCGTCGGAGACGTCGGCGGCGGCGTGGGCGTACTGGCGCAGGGCCTCGCGCAGGGCCAGGCGCGGCGCGGGCGTGCGGTAGCGGCGCACGAGGCCGCCATCGGAATCCTCGACCTCGCCCCAGTGGGCCAGCAGGCCCAGCCAACCGTCGCCGATGCTGCCGCTGACCACCAGGCGGTCGCCGGCCTGGGCGCCGCGACGCAGGACCGCCGCGCCCTGCGGGACCCAGCCCAGCAGGGTGGCCGACACCACGAGCGCGCCCGAGGTGGTGACCGTGTCGCCGCCCAGCAGATTGATCCCGAAGGCCTGGCCGTCTTCGGCGAGACCGCGGGCGAAGGTCTCGCGGTCCTCGACCGTGGTGCCCGAGGGCCAGCCGACGGCCAGGAAGTAGCCGTAGGGCTCGGCGCCCTTGGCGGCCAGGTCGGAGAGATTGGTGCGCAGCAGCCGCTTGGCGACGATGTCGAGCTCTTCACCGGCCAGGAAGTGCACGCCGGCGACCATGGCGTCCTTGGTGATCACCAGGTCGTAGCCGGGGCGCGAGGGCAGCACCGCCGCGTCGTCCAGCAGGTCGAGCGCGGCGGGATCGCCGTTGGTCAGCGGCCGCAGGAATTTCTCGATCAGCTCGAACTCGTCGGGCCCCGCGGGCGCGGCCGCCGGCGGGACGTCGTCGAACCACGACTCGTCGTCCTCCGCCGCCGTCGCCGGGGCGGGATCGTCGAACCAGTCGTCGTCAGACTCGGGCGTCACGCGCGATGGCGTCCAGGGCGCCGTTGATGAAGCCGGCTTCCGGCCCTTCGAAGAACGACTTGGCGATCTCGACGTACTCGTCGATCACCACCTCGGTCGGAACGTCCGGGCGGTTCATCAGCTCGTAGGCGCCGGCGCGCAGGACGGCGCGGGCGGTGGCGTCCAGGCGCTCGAGCTTCCAGCCCGAGGCGAGGCGGCGAACGATGGCCGGGTCGATGACGGTCTGCTTGGACACGACGCCCTTCACCAGGTCGGCGAAGAAGGTCTCGTCGGCCTGGGCGAGCTGCGCGCCCTCGCTGTCCTCGACGGCGCGGTCGAAACGGTGCTCGGAGAACTCGCGCACGACGGCGTCGACGCCGGCGCCGGACACTTCCATCTGATAGAGGGCCTGCACGGCCGCCAGACGCGAGACGGAACGAGGCTGGATGCGCTTGCTCATCGCGCTTGTCCTGACAGCTGACGCTTCAATCCCACGATCTCCAGGCATTCCCGAGCGGCTTGTCCCCCGCGGTCGCCCTGAGACAGGCGAGCGCGATTCCAGGCCTGATCCTCGTCGTCAACCGTCAACACGCCGTAACCAATGGCCAACCTTTTTCCGACGGCCAGGTCTTGCAGGCCGCGGGCGGTCTCGTTGCTGACGATCTCGAAGTGGTAGGTCTCGCCGCGGATGACCGCGCCGAGGGCCAGATAGCCGTCGTAACGCACGCCCGACGGACCCTTGCCGGCCTCCTCGGCGATGGCGATCGCGGCGGGAATCTGCAGGGCGTCGGACACGGTGACGACGTCATACTCCGCGCCTTGCGCCTCGATCGCCTGCACGGCGCCGGCCAGCAGCGCGTCGGAAAGGCCCGAATATCGGCGCCCCTCGACGATCAGCAGACGAATCCTGTCTTCCACCATATGCCTCTGAACTCCTGGGCGGGCGGGAGGCCTCAGCGGGCCGTCTCGCGCCGACCCGAAAAAACGAATCGTAGAATGCGCCTATAGCTCGTCTTCGGCGACGTCGCTCAAGCCTTCTTCGCCCAAAAACTTCGCGAAATCGCTGGTCTCCCGGAAATCGCGATAAACCGAGGCGTAGCGCACATAGGCCACGTCATCGAGCGACTTGAGCGCCTTCATCACCATCTCGCCGACGACCGACGACTGCAGCTCGGTCTCGCCCTGGCTTTCCAGCTGGCGGACGATGCCGTTGACCATCCGCTCGACCCGCTCGATGTCGATCGGGCGCTTGCGGGTGGCCAGAGAGATCGAACGCATCAGCTTGTCACGGTCGAACGGCGAGCGACGGCCCGACCGCTTGACGATGATCAGCTCGCGCAGCTGGACGCGTTCGAAGGTGGTGAAGCGGCCGCCGCACTCCGGACAGAGGCGGCGACGGCGGATGGCCGCGCCGTCTTCCGACGGGCGGCTGTCCTTCACCTGGCTTTCGGCGTGGCCGCAGAATGGGCAGCGCATGATCTTGGGCCCTCCCCTGCGGCCTCAGCCCATTAGTTGTAGATCGGGAAGCGGGCCGTCAAGGCCAGCACTTCCTCGCGCACCTTGGCCTCGACGGCGGCGTTGCCGTCGGCGCCGTTGGCGGCCAGGCCGTTGACCACTTCGCCGATCAGCTCGCCCACGCGGGTGAACTCGGCTTCCTTGAAGCCGCGGGTCGTGCCGGCCGGCGTGCCCAGGCGGATGCCCGAGGTGATCGTGAACGGCGCGGTGTCGAACGGCACGCCGTTCTTGTTGCAGGTCATGTGAGCGCGCTCGAGGCTGTGCTCGGCGTCGCGGCCGGTCACGCCCTTGGGACGCAGGTCGACCAGCATCAGGTGGCTGTCGGTGCCGCCCGAGACGATGTTGACGCCCGACTTGCCCAGCGCTTCGGCGAGCGCCTTGGCGTTGGCGATGATCTGCGCCGCGTATTCCTTGAAGGCCGGCTGCAGGGCTTCACCGAAGGCCACGGCCTTGGCGGCGATGACGTGCTCGAGCGGGCCGCCCTGCAGGCCGGGGAACACGGCCGAGTTGACCTTCTTGATGATGGCTTCGTCGTTGGTCAGCACCATGCCGCCGCGCGGACCGCGCAGCGTCTTGTGGGTGGTGGTGGTGACGACGTGGGCGTGCGGGACGGGGCTCGGGAACACGCCGCCGGCCACCAGGCCCGCGAAGTGGGCCATGTCGACCATCAGATAGGCGCCGACGCTGTCGGCGATCTGGCGGAAGCGGGCGAAGTCGATCTCGCGGCTGTAGGCGCTGCCGCCGGCGATGATCAGCTTGGGCTTCTCGCGCTGGGCCACCTCGGCGACGTTGTCGTAGTCGATCAGCTGGTCCTGCTGGCGCACGGTGTAGGACACCGGCTTGAACCACTTGCCCGACTGGTTGGCGGGCGAGCCGTGGGTCAGGTGGCCGCCGGCGGCCAGGTCCATGCCCATGAACGTGTCGCCCGGCTGCAGCAGCGACATGAACACCGACTGGTTGGCCTGCGAGCCCGAGTGCGGCTGGACGTTGGCGAAGGCGGCGCCGAACAGCTGCTTGGCGCGTTCGATGGCGATGGTCTCGATCTCGTCGACCCACTCGCAACCACCGTAGTAGCGCTTGCCCGGATAGCCCTCGGCGTACTTGTTGGTCAGGATCGAGCCCTGGGCCTCCAGCACCGCCTTGGAGACGATGTTTTCCGAGGCGATCAGTTCGATCTGGTTCTGCTGACGACCCAGCTCACGACCAATGCGATCGAAGATGTCGCGGTCGGCGGTCGCGAGATCGGCGCCGAAGAACTTGGTCAGGTCGGTTGAGGTCGTCATCAGGCGCTCCTGGGCGGAAGGCAGTTGGGGGCCGGCGGCAGGCTTGGGGCGGCGCGCTCCCGCGGGCGGGAGTCGACGGCGCTCTCTTTAACTCCCTTCGCGCCGCGATCAATCACGGAACCGTCGCAGTAACCATGCGTTGGTGACGAACCCGGCCGGGTGTTGCCGTCAGGCCGGGTATTTTTCAGTGCAAGCGAACAGAAATGGGCGGGATGCGTATGGCGGTTTCAAACGGCGAAACGGGGTCGGAACTTTCGGATGAGACCGACCTGCTGGCTCTGAGCGCCGGGATCGTCGCCGCCTATGTGGGCCAGAACAAGGTTTCCCAAACAGCGGTGCCCGACCTGATCCGAACCGTGCACGGCGCGCTCCAGGCCCTGGGCGCCGAACCGGCGGTCGCCAAGCCGGCCGAAAAGGCCAAGCCCGCGGTTCCGGTCTCCCGCTCGGTGCAGCACGACTACATCGTCTGCCTGGAAGACGGGAAGAAGCTCAAGATGCTCAAGCGCTATCTGCGCTCGCACTACGACATGAGCCCCGAGGACTACCGCCGCAAATGGGGCCTGCCGTCCGACTATCCGATGGTGGCCCCGGCCTACGCCGCGCGCCGCTCGGACTTCGCCAAGCAGATCGGCCTGGGCAAGGGCGTGCGCCGCAGGGCGTAGCCGCGGCCACGAAAACCCCGCCCTTCGACAAGCTCAGGGTGAGGTTTTCGAATGCGCCGACCATGATCCTCATCCTGAGCTTGTCGAAGGACGAGGATCACGCACCGCGCTCACGCCTCCGAGAAGATGTCGCGCTTCTTGAAGCCCGCCGTCATGAACCGCCCCATGGCCTTGGGCATGGTCAGCCACCGCACCGGCGCGGCCGTGGCCTCGCCCTTCAGCACGCCGTCGGCGATGTAGGGGGCGACGGTTTCGACCCGGTCGCCGAGGATGTTGTAGAGCTTCATCGAGCGCTCGCGCTCGGCCTGGTTGGCGTCCTTCATCTCGGCCTGCAGCAGGTCGGTGGCGACGATGCCGGGGCTGATCGTGCCGATGCGCACGCTGGTGCCGTCCAGCTCCTTGCCCATCGATTTCGTGAAGTAGGACACCGCCCGCT
>JASGDR010000592.1:0-12691 GCA_047607095.1 Caulobacter sp. | reverse complement strand
GTCTCCAGGCCGCGCCTCCCAAGGCGCTGAGGCTATGTGTGGTCCGAAAGCCAAGCCGTCAATCGTCGAGCGCGTCTCGGCGGCAAGCAAAGGGCGATCGCCGCGCCGCTGTTCACCTGGGCCTTGTGCTTCGGCCTTGTCTGAGTATTGTACTTATATTGCGAGAGTGGATCCCAAAATACGGGACAATGTCGCTGCTGACATAAGCAGACCGGGCAAACCGGCGCTTCGGGTTGGAAACATAAAAGGCGGGCCGCGAGCGGCGCCGCCGTCAGGAGGGACCTATGTCGTCGTCATCCTTGCGTAGCCATGGCGGCCTGCGCGGCCTGCGTGCGGGCGTTTCGGTCGCGGTGCTGAGCATCGCCGCCCTGGGCGCGACGGCCGTGAGCGCCCAGACCGCGCCGCCTGCCGGCGAAACCACCGAGAACGCGGTCGAGGAGGTGATCGTCACCGGCTTCCGCGAGAGCTTGCGCAGCGCCCTTTCGGTCAAGCGCCAGTCCTCGGGCGTGGTCGACGCCATCAAGGCCGAGGACATCGCCGACTTCCCCGACGCCAACCTCGCCGAGTCCATCCAGCGGGTGCCGGGCGTGTCGATCACCCGCGTGGCGGGCGAGGGGCGCACCATCACCGTGCGCGGCCTGCCGCCCAGCTTCACCCGCGTGCGCATCAACGGCATGGAGGCCCAGTCGACCAGCGGCGCCACCACCAGCGACCGGGGCGCGAACCTGGGCCGCGGCTTCGACTTCAACACCTTCGCCTCGGAGCTGTTCAGCGGCATCACCGTGCGCAAGTCGGCCCAGGCCGAGGTGATCGAGGGCTCGCTGGGGGCCACCGTCGACCTCGACATCGCCAAGCCGCTCGACCAGAAGGGCCGCACGCTCGTGCTGGGCGGTTCGCTCGGCTACAACGACCTGTCCGAGAAGATGGACAAGAAGTTCACCGCCGTGGCCGGCGACCGCTGGGACACCGCCTGGGGCGAGTTCGGGGCCCAGGCCTCGCTGGCCTTCAGCAAGCGCAAGTTCCTCGAGGACCAGTGGGGCTCGGGCGGCTGGAACCCGGCGACGATCGACGGCGGCTTCTGTACGCCCGTCGGCCGCACGCCGCAGAACCCGGCCACCGACGCGGCCACCGGCGCCGACGCCCTGAACTGCGCCACCGGCGTGGCGCGGCCGGCGGCCAACGACACCCTCTACGACCTGGGCAACCAGACCACCGTCTTCTTCCCCCGCCTGCCGCGCTACGGCCGCTTCCACCACGACCAGGAGCGCACCGGCGCCACCCTGGCCCTGCAGTGGAAGCCCAGCGACCGCACCACGTTCGGCTTCGACGCCCTCTATTCCAAGTACGACGTGGTGCGCGAGGAGAACTGGCTGGAAGGCTTCTCCTTCGCCCGCGCCATCAGCCAGAACGGCAAGCCCCAGACGGCCATCCGCGAGCTGATCCTGCGCAACGCCGGCGTCAGCAGCACCGCCGGGATCAATTACGGCAAGACGGTCTACGACGTGGCCTACGGCCGCTTCGACGGCGTCGACGTGCGCTCCGACACCCAGCACGACGAGTTCCAGAACGTCTTCCAGCAGTACACCTTCACCGGCAAGCACGAGCTGACCGACAACATCACGGTGTCGGGCCTGATCGGCTATTCGAAGTCGGACTACGACCAGCCGATCACCACGACGATCATGTTCCAGCGCCCCAACACGAGCATGACCATCGACTTCCGCGAGGACCGCGACCAGCCGACCATCACCCACGGCTTCAACGTCGCCGACGCCAGCCTCTATACCTTCGGCACGGGCAACGCCGAGGTGCGGCTGTCGCAGATCTTCACCACCAACATCTACAGGACGGCCGAGGCGAACCTGGCCTGGCGGGCCGACGACGACCTGACCATCAAGTTCGGCGGGCACTTCCACGAGTTCTCGTTCGACACCTCGGCGTTCCAGCGCTCGAACAACTTCTTGGTGCCCAACCTGACCAGCGCCCAGCTGCTGGCGGTGACCAAGGTGGTCGAGGGCTTCGGCGGCAACGGCATCAAGAGCGGGGTGTTCCCCACCAGCTGGGCGACCATCGACTACGACAAGTTCGTCGCCGACCAGAACCTCTACAGCAACAGCGGCATGTACGCCCTGGTCCCCAATACCGGGGGCATCCGTCGCGTGGAGGAGAAGGTCGCCTCGGGCTACATGCAGGCCGAACTGAAGACCGAGATCGGCGGCCTGCCGGTGCGCGGGGACGTCGGTTTCAGGATCGCCAAGACCGAGCTCTGGGCGCGCGGCTATCAGATCGGTTCGACCCGGGTGACCGCCGAGAACGACTATCTCGACGTGCTGCCGGCCCTGAACGTGGCCTTCGACCTGCGTGACGACCTGGTGGTGCGCTTCTCGGCGGCCAAGGTGGTGTCGCGGCCCGACCTGACCTACCTGTCGCCCGGCGGCAGCCTGAACCTGACCGGCACGCCGTCGATCACCTCGGGCAATCCCGATCTCGATCCGATCCGCGCGACCACCTTCGACATCGGCGGCGAGTGGTACTTCTCGCAGGGCTCGGTGCTGGGCGTGGGCTTCTTCTACAAGGACATCGCCACCTACGTGCAGAACCAGTCGCAGCAGATGAGCTTCCGCCAGACGGGCCTACCGCTCAGCCTGCTGGGGACCTCCCAGCTCGACCCGGACAACACCCTGTTCACGGTCACCCGTCCGGTGAACACGCCCGGCGGCCCGCTGAAGGGCTTCGAGATCAACTACCAGCAGGCCTTCACCTTCCTGCCGGGCCTGCTGCGCCACACCGGCGCGCTGGTGAACTACACCTATGTCGACTCGACCATCGACTACTTCCTGGCGGACGGCAGCGTCACCACCAACGACCTCGTCGGCCTGTCCAAGAACGCCTACAACGCCACGATCTACTACGAGGACGACAAGTTCAGCGCCCGCCTGTCGGCGTCGTACCGCGACAAGTCGATCGTCGCCCTGCCGGCCAACAACCCCTACCAGGACGTCGAGGGCTATGACGCCAACCTGACCTTCGACATGGCCGCGTCCTACCAGATCAACGACAAGTTCAAGCTGTCGCTGGAAGGGCTGAACATCTTCGACCGCTTCAATCGCCAGTACATCGACTCCGACCGCGACAGCACCTTCGTCTACACCCACACGGGGCGGCAGTTTAATCTGGGTCTGCAGTACCGGTTCTAGTGAGGGAGCCCCTCTCTCAAAGAGAGAGGGGTTTTACGCCCGCGGCTTCTTCGGATCCGCCTTCGGTGACGGCGCCAGGCGCAGGACCTCGGCCTGGTAGCGCTCGTCGTCGCCGGCGGCGGCGAAGGGCAGGGCGTCGCAAAGCGCGTCCAGCAGCGGGTCCAGCCACTGGTGCTCGACCTTGTGGAAGTCGCCCAGCACGTAGTGCATGACCATGTCCTTGTCGCCGGGATGGCCCACCCCGATGCGGCCCCGGCGGAAGGCGTCGCCGATCTGGCTGGTCACCGAGCGGATGCCGTTGTTGCCGGCGGCGCCGCCGCCCGACTTCATCCGGAAGCGGCCCGGCGCCATGTCGATCTCGTCGTGGAAGACGATGACGTCGGCCGGCTTCAGCTTGAAGAACTTCATGGCCTCGCCCACGGCGCGGCCGCTTTCGTTGTAATAGGTCTTGGGCTTGAGCAGCAGCAGCTTGACCGGGCCATTGGGGGTGTCGACCTGCCCCTCGCAGGCCAGTCCCTGGAAGCGCGCGCGCCACGGCGCCGTGCCCCATTTCCGGGCCAGGGCGTCGACGGCCATGAAGCCGACGTTGTGGCGGTTCTTCTCGTACTTGGGCTCGGGATTGCCGAGGCCGGCGAGGATCAGCATGGCGCGGTCTGTTCCGTGTCTCTCGACCCTGCGTCCTTCGAGGCTCCCCTTCGGGGCGCACCTCAGGATGAGGAAATCAATGCAATGAGGTCCTCATCCTGAGGCGCCCGCGCAGCGGGCTTCGAAGGACGCAAGACCTCAAACGAAAACGGGCGGACCCGAAGGCCCGCCCGCTTCCTAGATCAGTTCGGTCGGAAGACCGAGCCCGGATCAGCCTTCGACGGTGGTGTCGCCGGCGTCCGACTGAGCGGCCGACGAGGCCTTCAGCGTGGCGATCACGAAGTCGCGCTCGACGGCCGGCTTCACGCCTTCCGGCAGCTTCACTTCCGAGATGCGGATGGTGTCGCCCAGGTCGTGCTTGGCCAGGTCGATGACCAGTTCTTCCGGGATCTGGTCGGCCGGGCAGGCCAGCTCGACGGTGTGACGGATCACTTCCAGCGAGCCGCCCTTCTTCAGGCCGGGCGAGGTTTCGTGGTTCTTGAAGTGCACCGGCACTTCGATCTTGATCAGCTGGTGTTCGCTGACGCGGTACAGGTCGAAGTGGACCGGCTCGTCGGTGACCGGGTGGAATTGCACGGCCTTGGCGATGACCGATTGCTTTTCTTCGCCGTGCTGCAGCGTGACCAGGTGGCCGAGCAGCTTGCCGGTGTAGAGCGCCTTGCGGAATTCGTTGGTCTTCACCGCGACGTTCACGGGATCCTTGTCGCCGCCGTACAGGACGCCCGGGACCAGGCCGGCGCGGCGGGTTTCACGGGCGCCGCCGGTGCCGGCGCGCTCACGGATTTCAACGTTCAGAATGATCTCGGCCATGTCAGTTCTCTCTTGAGGGCCCATGCCCTCGGAATGCGAAATCGCCGCACAGGACCGGATTGCCCCGCTCGGTCGACGTTTTCAGGAGGGCGCCCAATACACGAAGAGGGCCGCCGGTGCAATCCGGCGGCCCTCCTGTTCGGCTGGAAAGGTCTGAAGGATCAGGCCTTCTTCTTCTTCGCCGCGGCCGGCTTGGCGGCGGGCTTCTTCTTGACGGTCGGCTTCTCAGGCGGCGGAGGCGGCGGGGGTTCGACCGGCATCGGGGCGCCCGAGGCCTTGATGACGCAGGCGCCGGTGTCGATCATGATGTGCTGACCCAGGCAGAAGATGTCTTCGTAGTGCGGCTTGGACACGGCCAGGCACTGGTAGAGGTTCAGCTTGGCCATGTTCAGGCAGGCGTTGGCGTTGGGCTCGGCCATGATGGCGTCGATGGTCGCCAGGTTGTCGTCGCCGGCGGCGCCGAGGGCGGCCAGGGCGGCCACGGCCAGGCTGCGGATCACCAGCGGACGATAGGGCGGCGGAGCCGAGCGCGGGCCGGCCGGAGCGGTCGAGGCCAGGGCCTGGTCGATGTCGGCCGCCGGCGGGGCGGCCGGAGGCGGCGGCGGCGGGGCGTTCGCGGTGACCAGCGAGGCCTGCTGCAGTTGGGCGACGTCAGCGGTGTCGGCCAGGGCCGGGGTGGCCGAGGCGGACTTGGCGTAGGCCAGGCGACCGTCGCGGTCGGCCACGGCCGCCTTCGACCAGGTGGCGCGCTGCACGTCGTAGGCGGCCTGCTTCACCTTCTTGCCGGCCTGGTAGACCTTGAGGCCGTCGGCGCCGAGGGTGTCGATGATGCGGGCGGCGGCGGTGTCGCTGCCCTTGAAGCCGACGGCGTAGGCAGGATCGGCGATCAGCTGGTTGATCACCTGCTGGCGCTGGGCCGGGTCGGCGGCGAAGGCGCGCACCGAGGCCACGAAGGTCGGATCCTGCAGGGCCAGGACCGCGCCGTACGACATGGCGCCGCTGAGGAAGTGCTTCTGCTCGTAGCCGACGCCGATCTTCAGCGAGGCCTGGATCTGGTCGCCGTTCTGGAAGTCGGCGCCGATGGCCCCGGCGCGCTGCATGTAGCCGCGGAAGGCGCTGGCGCGCTCGACGACCTTGTTCGACAGGGTGATCGGCGGCGGGGGCGGCGGAGCCTGGACGACAGGCGGCGGCGGGGGCGGCGGCGGGGTGCTGCAGCTGGCCAGAACCGTGGCCGCGGCGATCGCGACCGCCGTCAGAGCGGCGCGCGGGCGCAGGTTGGAAAGCATGCTGACGACATCCCCGTGTAGATGGAACCGGCATAACATCGCCGGCGGGCGACATTGTGACAGTCAGTCCGTTAACCAGACTTTGACAAGCGGGGCCGTGCCGCGATTTCCGCGAAATCGCGGAATCCTTTGGATATTTGGCCGACGTAAAATGTGTCGACGATGTGGCGGGGCGGCTCAGGAATTAACGGCTGAGGGCGTCCCACCTCCGTAAAATCCCCACTTTCGCGGGGATTTTACGGTCTAAGAGAACGGGCGGAGCGCTTAGTCGAACAGCTTCGACACCGACTCTTCGTTGGCGATACGGCGGATGGCCTCGCCGATCAGCGGGGCGCACGAGACGTAGCGGATCTTGGGGCAGGCCTTGGCGTGGTCCGAGGCCTCGATGGAGTCGGTGACCACCAGCTCGGTCAGTACCGAGTTGGTCACGCGGTCGACCGCCGCGCCCGACAGCACGCCGTGGGTGACGTAGGCGCTGACCGAGGTGGCGCCGTGGTTGATCAGGGCCTGGGCGGCGTTGCACAGGGTGCCGGCGGAGTCGGCGATGTCGTCGAACAGGATGCAGCGGCGGCCTTGCACGTCGCCGATGATGTTCATCACTTCCGACTGGCCCGGGCCCGAGCGGCGCTTGTCGACGATCGCCAGGTCGGCGTCGTCGAGGCGCTTGGCCAGGGCGCGGGCGCGCACCACGCCGCCGACGTCGGGCGAGACGACCATCAGGTCGTCGCCCAGCGAGTAGTTCTTGATGATGTCGTCGGCCAGCAGGCGCGAGGGCAGCAGGTTGTCGGTCGGGATGTCGAAGAAGCCCTGGATCTGGCCGGCGTGCAGGTCCATCGTCAGGACCCGGTCGGCGCCCGAGCGGGTGATCAGGTTGGCGACCAGCTTGGCCGAGATCGGGGTGCGGCCGCCGGTCTTGCGGTCCTGGCGGGCGTAGCCGAAGTAGGGCAGCACCGCGGTGATCCGCTTGCCCGAAGCCCGCTTCAGGGCGTCGATGCAGATCAGCAGCTCCATCAGATTGTCGTTGGCCGGGTAGCTGGTCGACTGGATCACGAAGACGTCCTCGCCGCGGACGTTCTCGTCGATGGTGACGAACACCTCGAGGTCGGCGAACCGGCGCACTTGGGCGCGGGTCAGCGGCATGTCGAGGTACTCCGCGATGGCCTGGGCCAGCGGACGGTTGGAGTTGCCGGACAGCAGCTTCATGTTGGATTCTCGGTGGGGGGACGCCGTTGCCGCGCCTTCTAGGCAGCGATCCGCCCGGGGGCAACCCGCTTAAGCCCGCTGGTTGCGGTTAGTGACGATTTAGTGTCGTTCAGGCCGCAGGGCGGAGCTGCCGCCCAGGGAGCCTCCCCCTGTGGGGGAGGTGTCGGCGAAGCCGACGGAGGGGGGCGTGGTTGCGATCCCGACCAGCGCCTCGGAAGCTGAAAACGTCCCCCCACCGGCCTCCGGCCGTCTCCCCCGGAGGGGGGAGGTTCTCTAGGCCTCCAGCATGATCGCCGACAGCAGGCGGCCGTAGTCCTTCTGCCCGTTCAGCACCGCGCGGCGATTGGAAAAGAAGTGGTCGCCCTCGGCGCAGGTGTCGCGGCCGATCCATTCGCGCTGTTCGATCCCGGCCGTTTCGATCCGGTCGAGCACGAAGGCGGGCAGGTCGAAATAGCGTTTGTCGTCGGTCTTGCCGGGCTTGAAGAACCGCTTGGAGCCGGGGCAGTCGGCCTCGAACCGGTGCAGGAACTCCAGGCCCACCTCGTAGGAGCTGGGCCCGATGCAGGGGCCGACGGCGGCGATCATCCGGTCGGGGCGGGCGCCCAGCTCGACCATCGAGTCCACGGCGGCCTGGACGACGCCGTCCAGCGCGCCGCGCCAGCCGGCGTGGGCGGCGGCCACCACGCGGGCCTCGGGATCGACGATCAGCACCGGCGCGCAGTCGGCGTGCAGGGCGCCGCAGACCACGCCCGGCGTCTTGCTGACCACGGCGTCGCCCTGCGGGCGGGCGTCGCCCCACGAGCCGTCGGCGACGATGGCGATGGTCGAGTGGATCTGGAAACAGGTGTTGAGGTCTTCGCGCTCGACGCCGAACCAGTGGGCGGCGCGCGCGCGGTTCTCGATCACGTCGGCCGGTTCGTCCTGGCTGCCGCGGCCGACGTTGAGGCTGTCGTAGAGGCCCTTCGAGACGCCGCCGTTGCGGGTGAAGAAGGCGTGGCGCAGGCCGGGCACGGCCGCCAGCAGCGACGACTGGACGGTGGGGAGCGGTGCTTGCGTCATGCCTCGTCCTCGAAGAGCGGGGCTTGCAGCCCCGGCGCGCTCAGGCACGCGACCTTGAAGAGATCGCCCATCTGCGCCGCTCCGGTCAGGCGATCAAGCTGTCTTGCGATCGTGTCGGCGCGATCGGGGCGCGCTGCGGCCAGAGCCTGGGCCCGGGCCTCTATGCCGAGGGCGCGCAGGAACTCGCTCTGGGTGATCACCGGCGGGGCGTCAGCGCCGGCTTCGTGCGCGGCGTCCAGAACCGAGGGAAAGTCGGCCCAGACGGTCAGGTCGGCCTGGCCGGGGTTTTCCAGCGGGCCTTCCTTTTTGTGCGCGCGCAGGGCCTGCAGGGTGTCGCCCGGCTCGGGCGCGGCGCGGCCGTAGTCGATCAGCAACGCCGCTCCGCCGTCGCGGGTCACGCGGTGGCCGATCTCCGAGCCCAGCGCGGCCTGGGCCGGCGAGGATTCCAGGATGGCGCCGACAGGAAGATCCTCCCCCCCTGGGGGAGGTGTCGGCGAAGCCGACGGAGGGGGGAGAATCCTAGGCTCGGCGGAAGCTGAAAACGCGCCCCCCCCGGCCCTCCGTGCCGCCTCCCCCAGGGGGAGAGGATTTAGCTTGCGCAGCCCGAACGCCAGTTCCCCGTCCTCGCCCAGGCCCACGACCCGTTCGGCCCAGCCGTCGGCGGTCTTCACGAACTGGCGGGCGGGCAGGCAGTCGAGCAGCTCGTTGGCGACCAGCAGCAGCGGCGCGCCGGCCGGAACCTCCTCCAGTCGTCCGGCCCAGTTCACCGAGGCGCCGGCCAGCTTTTCCCGCTGCGCGGCGCGCAGCACCGGCGAAACCTCGACCAGCCACAGGTCGGCCGCTTCCAGGAAGGCGGGCAGCAGGCGGGCGGCGCGCAGGATGTCGCTCGTCAGCGTCCCGTCGCCGGGGCCCATCTCGACCAGGCGGAACGGCGCGGGCCGGCCCAGGCGGTCCCAGGTCTCCATCAGCCACAGGCCGACCAGCTCGCCGAACATCTGGCTGACGCCCGGCGCGGTGATGAAGTCTCCCCCCGCTCCCAGGGCCGGACGGTTGGCGTAGTAACCGTCGCGGGGGTCGTGCAGGCAGCGGGTGAAGTATTCTGGAATGCTGATCGGCCCGTCCTGGGCGATCTGGGCCTTCAGGCGGTCGAGCAGCGCGGGTCGTTCGGGGATCAAGACGCAGCCGGCTCCCCACTGGTCGGCTCCTCGGCGATGACCGGAGCGACGGGCTCCTTCAGGGCCCGCCAGACGAGCCAGGCGCCGATCAGCAGCATCGGGGTCGACAGCAGCATGCCCATGGTCAGGCCGAACGGGAAGTTCGGCATGAAGGCGTCGGGCTGGCGCACGTTCTCGAGGCTGGCGCGGAACAGGCCGTAGCAGAGCATGAACAGGCCCACGAGCCCGCCCCGGCGTTGCAGGAAGGCGAAGCGGTGGGTCGCCACGCGCAGGATCAGGAACAGCAGCAGCCCCTCGAGCGCCGCTTCGTAGAGCTGGCTGGGGTGGCGCGGCAGCAGCCCGGCGGGGCAGTAGCCGCCCGCGGCCTTCTCGATGTGGGCGTTGCAGAACACCACGCCCCACGGGACGTCGGTGACCCGGCCCCACAGCTCGCCGTTGACGAAGTTGGCCAGGCGGCCGAACAGCAGGCCCAGCGGCGCGACCGGCGCCACCAGGTCGCCGAGCTTCAGAAGGTCGATCTTGTTGCGGCGGGCGAACAGGATCACCGCCAGGCAGACGCCGATGAAGCCGCCGTGGAAGCTCATGCCGCCGTTCCAGACCTGCAGGATCTCCAGCGGCTGGGTCCAGATCAAGGACGGGCTGTAGAACAGCACGTAACCCAGGCGTCCGCCCAGGATGATGCCCAGGGTGATCCACAGCACCAGGTCGTCGATCTGTTCGCCCGTCGCGGTCGGCGCGCGGCCGCCCCACAGGCGCGGGGTCTTCACCAGCCGCACGGCGTACTGCCAGCCCAGCAGGATGCCGGCCACGTAGGCCAGGGCGTACCAGCGGATCGCGAGCGGCCCGAGATGGATCAGGACGGGGTCGAAGTTGGGAAAGATCACGCCGCGAGGCTCCGATCGGGACAGATGGTCGCAGGCATATCCCGTTCGTGGTTCGCTTTCATCCCCTGCTCACCATATAAAGGACGTCGGGCGATTTGCGCCCTTCCGGAACGACGATGCACAGCCAGAACCCCTTCCTCGACGAGTTCGCCAAGTTCACCCAGGCCGCCATGGGCATCGCCCAGACGGCGGGCGAAGAAGCCAAGACCGCTTTCCGGTCCCAGGCCGACCGTTGGGCCGCCGAACTCGATCTGGTGCGTCGCGACGACCTCGAGGTCCTGAAGGCCCAGGTCGCGGCGCTGCAGGCCGAAGTGGCCGCCCTGAAGGCCGAAAAGGCGGCCGCCGAACCCGCTAAAACCGCCGCGAAAGCCGCTCCCAAAGCCGCGAAGAAGGCCGCTCCGAAAGCGGACGGAACTTCCGGGAAGGGCGAATAGGCACGCTTTTTGCTCGCTTGAAGCGTGAACGCTGTTGTGGCGAAACGCGCGAAGCAGCTTAGACTCCAGTTCCGTGGGCGACTTCAGGCGGGTCCCACGCCCGTCATCGCCCCTGGGGGCCAAAGGTTCTGATGGACACCCAACCCGACGACGACGTCCTGCTGGCGCTGGATCCCCTCGAGGTGGTCGAGCACGTGCTGGCGGCGGAAAACCTGACCTTCGACCGGACGGAGGACGGCGATCTCGCCTTCGCCCTGACCGGCGACTGGAAGGATTACGAGCTGTGGTTCGCCTGGCGACCCGAGGCCGACTGCCTGCAGCTGTGCCTGTCGCTGGACCTGCGCGCCTCCAAGACCAAGCGTTCGGCGGCCTACGAACTGCTGTCGATGATCAACCAGCGCGTCTGGCTGGGCCACTTCGAGGTCTGGACCGAGGACGGCGAGGTGGTGTTCCGCCACGCCCTGGCCCTGCCCTCGGGCGAGCGTCCGACCATGGCCCAGGCGGCCTCGATGATCGACGCGGCGGTGGAGGCGGCCGACCGCTTCTATCCGGCGTTCGACTTCCTGCTGCACGGCGCCAAGACCCCCGACCAGGCCATGGCCGCCTGCATGTTCGAGACGGTCGGTCAGGCCTGAGCCTTCGCCGTCGTCCTTCGAAAGCCGCCCGCCCCTCGCCGGGGCAGGGCGGCTTTTTCATTTTAGGCATCCACCAATAAGGTGACGGCGTCCCTGCGCCGCGCTAAGCGCCCTGCGAAACCAGACACGCGGGAGCTTTCGCCATGACCCCCATCCTTCTGCTCGGCGCCGGCCGCATGGGCGGAGCCCTGATCGAGGGCTGGCGCAAGACGGGAGCCTTCTCGCTTTCGGACCTGATCGTCCGCGATCCGTCGGCGACGGCCGAAGGCTTTCCCGGCGCGGTGGTGAACCCGTCGCCGGAGGCGCTGGCGGCCGCCAAGGTGGTGCTGCTGGCGGTCAAGCCGCAGATCTGGCGCGAGGCGGTCAAGGACGTCGTTCCGCACCTGTCGCCCGACGCGATCATCGTCTCGATCGCCGCCGGCGTGCGCGCGGCCGACATTTCCGAAGCCTTCGGCGGCCGCCGCGTCGCGCGGGTGATGCCGACGACCGCCGTGGCCATCGGCCAGGGCGCGGCCAGCCTCTATGCCGACACGGCGCAGGCGCTGGACGCCGCCAGGGCCCTGTTCGCCCCCGTCGCCGCCACCGTGGAGCTGGCCGATGAGCAGCTGATGCACGCGGCCACCGCCGTCTCGGGCTCGGCGCCGGCCTACCTCTACGCGTTCATCGAGGCGCTGGAAGCGGCCGGGGCCGGCCAGGGCCTGACGCCCGAGGACAGCGCGCGCCTGGCCCGGGCCACCATCGCCGGCGCCGCGGCCCTGCTGGCCCAGGGCGGCGAGGAGCCGGCCGAACTGCGCAAGCAGGTCACCTCGCCCGGCGGCACGACCGCCGCGGCCCTGTCGGTGCTGATGGGCGAAGGCGGCTTCGGCGACCTGCTGCCCAAGGCGCTGGCCGCGGCCGTGAAGCGCTCGGAGGAACTGGGGGGCTGAGAAAGATCCTCCCCTTTTGGGAGAGGGAGGCCGGAGGGGAGCAAATCATTCCCCCGTAAGATCCCCGCTTTCGCGGGGATTTTACGGATGTCGTGACTGAGAGAGGTGTTCACTTCCCTTTCGGTCGCTCCGCGACAGATCCCCCTTCAGGGGGGCGCTCTTCTACTTCGTCACGTCCACCAGCGGCGCGGCCGGCTTGCCGCGTTCGGCCGCCACGAACGTCACGGCCCGCACGATGTGATCGGCGAATTCGCCGCCGAGCAGGCGGGTGTGACTGGCGCCGGCCACGTGGTCGACATAGCCGTGCTGCGAAGCGCGGGCGGGGGCGGCCTGCATGTCCTTCCACTGCGCGCGCTCGCCAGCGCGGGCGCCGGCGGTGACCACGGCCACCGGCCATTCGGGCCGGAAGGCCGGTTCGGCCGCGGCCTGGGCGGAGG
>JASGDR010000591.1:0-9104 GCA_047607095.1 Caulobacter sp. | reverse complement strand
CTTCATGACCGCCACCATCCTGATCAACGCCGAGGGCGAGCTGCCCACGGCCGCGCCGGTGACCTTCGTGCTGACCGGCGACAAGCTGGTGACCATCCGCTACGTCGAGCCGCGCGCCTTCTCAGTGTTCGCCGCCCAGGCCGAGCGCCAGCCCAGCCTGTGCCCGCACGGCCCGCAGACCTTCCTCGGCTTGCTGGACGCCGTCATCGACCGCACCGCCGACATCCTCGAGCGCACCGCCGCCGAGGTCGAGACCCAGTCGCGGATGATCTTCGGCCGCCCGCGCGGCGCGGCCTTCGAAAAGATCCTCGAGCGCCTGGGCCGGGCCCAGAACGTCAACGCCAAGGCTCGCGACAGCCTGGTCAGCCTGGCCCGCCTGCTCAGCTTCGCCAGCCTCGCCGAGCAGTTCGAGGGCGACAAGGACCTGCGCGACCACCTCAAATCGCTGCAGCGCGACGTGACCTCGATCACCGACCACTCCAGCTACCTGTCGGGCAACATCACCTTCCTGCTCGACGCCGCGCTCGGCTTCATCAACATCGAGCAGAACCAGATCTTCAAGATCTTCTCGGTGTTCTCGGCGGTGTTCCTGCCGCCCACCCTGATCGCGGGGATATACGGCATGAACTTCGAGCACATGCCCGAACTGCGCTGGCTCGAGGGCTATCCGCTGGCCTTGGGCCTGATGCTGGCGGCGGCGGTGATTCCGCTGATGTGGTTCCGCCGAAAAGGCTGGCTGTGATTTGTTTCACAGTTGAAAAACAAACCGTTCCTTAAAAGGAACCGCGCGATAAGCTGCGGGAAGCCTTGATAAAAAACACCATGTCGCCCCTTCCCGCCGCCGCTCCGCAAAGCCTGATCCGCAGGCCCCAGGCCGCCGCCGTCAAGGCCGCGGTCGAGGCGCACGGCCGCTATCTGAAGGGCCTGCCGGCGGGCCGCCGCGCCACCTTCGCCTATGTCGACCTCTCGCATTTCGAACTCGACGGCGCCGACCTGTCCGAGGCCGATCTGACCGGCGCCCTGCTGGCCGGCGCCTCGCTGCGCGGCGCGGTGCTGGACCGGGCGGTGCTCTACGGCGCGGACCTGCGCGACGCCGACCTGCGCGGCGCGCGCCTCACCCGGGTGGACATGCGAGGGGCCTATCTGCGCGGGGCCAACCTGTCGGGCGCCGACCTGTCGGGCTGCGACCTGCGCGAGGGCCTGACGGCCGTGCAGGACGGGGCCGAGGGCTTTCGCCTGCTGCGCCACGCCGAAGACGGCGCGGGCCTGGGCTACGCGCTGCTGAACGGCGCCAGCCTGGCCGGGGCCCAGATGTCGGCCGCCTTCGCCCGCGCCGCCGATCTGACCGACGCCGACCTTTCGGGCGCCACGCTGTCGGGCGCGCGGCTGAACAACGCGACCATGAA
Organism: Caulobacter sp.; assembly: GCA_047607095.1. Taxonomy (GTDB): domain Bacteria; phylum Pseudomonadota; class Alphaproteobacteria; order Caulobacterales; family Caulobacteraceae; genus Caulobacter. The sequence continues at coordinate 7,698 of JASGDR010000591.1, read as the reverse complement.
CCGGGTCGACCTCAGCGGAGCCGAGATCTACGGCGCCGACCTGTCGGGCGCCCTGCTCAAGCGGGCCGTGCTGACCGGGGTCGACGTCTCCGGCGCCAATCTCGAAGACGCCGACCTGACCGACGTGCTGCGCGCGCCGCCGCCGCTGATCTATGTCGACGACCAGCCGCTGCACGAACTGCTCGACGAGCACGAGCGCTTCTGCGCCAGCAGCGGCGCCCAGGGCCGGGCGATTTCGATCCCGCAGGTCGATTTCCGGCCCTTGCGCCGCTTGAAAGGCCGCAAGCTGAGCGGTCTTTCCGCCCCCGGCGCGATCTTCTTCGGCATGGACCTGGAGGGCGTCGAGCTGCAGGGCGCCAACCTCGTCGGCGCCGACCTGCGCGGGGCCAAGCTGAAGGGCGCCGACCTGCGCGGCGCGCGCCTGGCCGACGCCGACCTCGCCCGCGCCGATCTGACCGGCGCCAAGCTGGGCCCGCTGGTGATCAGCGAGGGCCGCGCCCTGCGCACCGACCTGACCCGCGCCACCCTGCGCGGCGCCAACCTGACCGGCGCCGTCGCCGTCCGCGCCCGCCTGCTCGACGCCGACCTGGCCCGCGCCGTCCTCGCCGGCTGCGACCTGCGCGGCGCCGAGCTGCCGGAAGGCTTCGTTGCGCCGAAAGGGTAGAGAAGCGCCGGTCTCCACCCGCTGGCGCGAAACCTGCTCGGCCCTTTCCGACAGGGTCATCGCCGAGGGCCGTGTCGATCCGAGCTTCGTCGAAGAGCCCTTTTCCGCGGAAGAGCTGCGCGAGGCCGCCCTCGACGCCGCCGGCCATGTTCACGCCATCGGACGCGGCGGGCGCGCTCCCCCGACCGAGGAATATTATCTGGTCCTGCAGCTGTGCCGGAGCCTCGCCATCATCTGCGGCCTGGATCCCTCGGCCCTCACCGAGAAAGAGCGCGCCGCCTTGCTGGAATGCCTGGTCGAGATGCTGACGTCCCGCCGCAAATGGGTGGCCGAAGACCTCGCCACCGCCCGCTATGCGGCGGTGGCGCGCATCTGGCCGTTCGACGCCCTTCGCGCGCGCCTGACCGCCTAGGCCCCCGCGCGCGACAATACCTTTTTCCGTCTTTCCTTATTCCCTCCGCCCGCTACACCCGACGTCCGCACAGGCAACGGGGACGGGCATGAGACTTCGGGGACTTCTGACGGCCGTCGCGCTGACCACCCTTTGCGCGGCCACGGGCGCCGCCGCCCAGCCGCGCCTGACCCCCGTTCCCCAGACCGCCGCCCTGACGCCCCTGCCCGCCCTGGCCGGCGGCCGGGTCGCCGCGGGCCCCGACGGCTGGACCTACCAGTGGCCCAGCGTCCACTTCGAGGCCGCCTTCGAGGGGCCGGCCGTGCTGTTCAAGGTCGGCGCCGGCGACCAGATCCTGCACCTGTCGATCGACGGCGTTCCGGCCGGACGGCTGGTCAAGCCCGCCCCCGGCCTCTACCGCCTCGACGGCCTGACGCCCGGCCGCCATCTGGCCCGCGCCGCCGTGGTCGGCGAGATGCAGTCGGGTCCGGCCCGCTTCGGCGGCTTCTTCCTGGACGGCGCCTCCAGACCCCTGCCGCTGACCGCGCCGCGCCGCCAGATCGAGTTCATCGGCGACTCCCACAGCGTCGGCTACGGCGACGCCTCCGACAAGCGCGCCTGCACGCGCGACGAGGTGTGGAGCACGACCGACAACTCCATCGCCTTCGGCCCGCTGACCGCCCGCCGCTTCGGCGCCGACCACCAGGTCAACGCCATCTCCGGCCGCGGGATCGTGCGCAACTACGGCGGCATGCCGGGCGACACCCTGCCGCTGGCCTGGCCCAAGGTGCTGCTGGGCGCCGCCCCGGCTTACGCCGACCCCGACTGGGCGCCGCAGGTGGTGGTGGTCAACCTGGGCACCAACGACTTCTCCACGCCGCTGAAGCCGGGCGAGCCCTGGAAGGACCGCCAGGCCCTGCGCGACGCCTATGCGGCGACCTATGTCCGCTTCGTCCAGGAGATCCGCGCCCGCCAGCCCCAGGCCTTCGTCATCCTGCTGGCCCCGCCCAGCGCCGAGGACGAGATCGCCCATGAGGTCGACCGCGTGGCCGAGCGCCTGAAGGCCGGCGGCGAGACGCGCCTGACCGTGATCCCGGTGGGCGAGATGGAGCTGACCGCCTGCGACTGGCACCCCTCGGCCCGCGACCAGCAGGGGATCTCGGCGCGCGTTTCGGGCTTCCTGGATCAGCACCCGGAGATCTGGCTGGGGCGGTAATGAAATCCCTCTCTCAAAGAGAGAGGGCCCAAAACTCGCGCTCCCATGACCAAAACTTAACTGGGCTCCCTCGTCCGCGCCTGATCCTCTGCCCGCCGTAACGCCAGGGGGATTTCGACATGGTCTGGAAGCCGCTGATCTGCGCCGCCGTGCTGCTGGCGCCGGCCGTAGCGCAGGCCGCCCCCGCCGTCGATCCGGCCGCCGATCCCTCCGCACGGGCCGACGCCGTCGTTCGCCGGGCCATGGCCGAGCGGCATGTCCCGGGCCTGCAGATCGTGGTGGTCAAGGACGGCGCGATCGTCCTCTCCCGCGCCTACGGCGTCGCCGACCTGGCCGCCGGGACGCCGGTCACCGCCGAGACGGTGTTTCCGATCAACTCGATCACCAAGGCCTTCACCGGAGTCGCGGCGATGCGCGAGGTCGAGGCCGGGCGGCTGGATCTCGACCGGCCGATCGGCGCCTATGTGCCCGACCTTCCGGAGGCCTGGCGCGGGATCCCCGTGCGCCGGCTGCTCAGCCACACCTCGGGCCTGCCCGACTTCGTGCCCCGCCAGAAGGACGGCGCGGTTTCGGAGGCGCAGGCCTGGAAGGAAGCCCTGGCCGCGCCGGTGCTGTTCCCGCCCGGCGAGCGCTTCCACTACTGCCAGACCAACTACGCCCTGGTGCAGATGGCGATCGACCGCCTGCACGGCCGCCCCGTCTCCGAACCGCTGGGCGGCGAGCAGTTCGCCCTGGCCGGCATGACGCGCTCGCGCTACGGCGACAGCCTGGACCCCGGCCCCGGCCGCGCCGTCTCCTACGGCTACAAGCGCGAGACGCCCGACCAGCCGGCCGTGCGGCGCGAGGTGTTCTCGCCCCTGGCCCGCGCCGCCGCCGGCCTCGACAGCACCGGCGACGACATGGGCCGCTGGATGATCGCCCTGATGGACGGGCGCCTGCTCGGCCCGGCCGCGAAGACCGCGATGTGGACGCCCGCGCCCTACGCCGACGGCAAGCCGGGGCAATGGGGCATGGGCTGGCTGGTGCTCGAGCGCCCCGACCGCCGGGCCGTGGGCATGACCGGCGGCAGCCGCAACGCCGTCTATCTCTATCCCGACGACAAGGTCGGGGTGGCGATCCTAAGCAACCTGGCCGGCTCGACGCCGGAAGACCTGATCGACGAGATCGCCCAGGGCTTCATCCCCGGGATGAAGCTGACCGGCGTCGCGGCCCTGCGCGCGCAGCTGGCCGCCGCCCCGCCGGGAGAGGCCGAGGCCGTCGTCGCGCGCCTGCGCCGCGACCCGGCCTTCAAGCCCGACGAGCACGAACTGAACGACTGGGGCTATCGCCTGCTGGCCTTCGGCAAGGCCTCGACCGCCCTCGTCGTGCTGAAGCTGACGGCCGAGCTCTATCCCGACAGCGGCAACGCCCAGGACAGCCTGGCCGACGCCTACGAGGCCAACGGCGACAAGGCCGCCGCCGTCGTCCACTACCGCCGCTCGCTGGCGCTGGACCCCGGCAACGCCAACGCCGTCAAGCGGCTCCAGGCGCTGGAGGCGGCGGGGCGCTAGATCCCCGCCTTGATCGGCGCGAGATCGGGATAGACCGGCTCGCGCTTGCCGGCCTTGGCGGCGAAGGCCTCGGCCATGTGCGGGCCGGCCAGCATGCCCGACTGCCAGACGGCCAGGTAGTCCAGCGTATCGGCCACCGAATGGTCGCGGGCGTAGTTGATGATGACCTTGCTGCCGGTCACGGCCAGCGGCGTCTTGGACGCGATCTCTCGGGCCGTCTCCAAGGCGTGGGCGACCACCGCCTCGTGGCTGTCGAACACGGCGTTGACCAGGCCCAGCTCCAGGGCCTTCTGCGCGGGCAGCTTGCGGCCGGTATAGGCCAGTTCCTTGACCCAGCCCTCGGGGATCAGCTTGCACAGCCGCGGGAAGGTGCCGACGTCGGCGGTCATGCCGATGTTGATCTCCTGGATCACGAAATAGGCATCGACCGTCGCATAGCGGATGTCGCAGGCCGTGGCGAAGTCGACCGCCCCGCCGATGCATCCGCCCTGGATGGCCATGATCACCGGCATCCGCGCCCGCTCCAGGCACGAGAAGGTCTCCTGCAGGCCCCTCACCTTGTGGCGGAAGGCCTCGGCCGCGACGTGGCGATCGGCCGGCTCGCCGCCGGTGATCCCCTCGTCGGCGAACACCGACAGGTCCATGCCGGCGCTGAAATGCTTGCCGGTCGAGGAGATGACGATCGCCCGCACCCCGCCCCGCTGGTCCAGGTCGTTCACGATCGCCGGCAGCTCTCGCCAGAACGAACGCGTCATGGAGTTGAAGCTTTCGGCCCTTATCAGCTTCAGGTGGGCGACGCCGGCCTCGATCTCCACTGTGAAGCAGCTATAATCGACCGGTGTTACATTACCCATCGTCGCCTCCCTTATCATTGTTCACCTGAACGATAGCACGGGCGACGGCGGCGACGTCAAATCCCGCGGGCCGATCCCCAAAGGCGCCCGCCCTCGCAAGGAGCAGACAACAATGCGCAAGCCCTTCGCAGCCGCCCTGTCGATCGGCGCCGTCCTGGCCTCGGGCCTCGCCGCGCCGGTTCCAGCCCTCGCCCAGAGCAAGCCCCTGGGCGGCCTGTTCTCGTGCGACGCCAGCGGCGGCAAGCAGGAAGGCGGCGCCCTGATCGGGGCCGGCGTCGGCGCCCTGCTCGGCACCCAGGTGGCCAAGAACGAAAAGGCCCTCGGCGCCCTGGTCGGCGCGGCCGCCGGCGCGGCGGCGGGCTCCTATATCGGCTGCCGCATGCAGTCGACCGACACCGCCCGCGCCCAGGCCGCCACCAAGAAGGCGCTGGAGACCGGTCAATCGCAGGCCTGGAACAACCCGCGCACCGGCGCCTCGGGCCGCATCGACGTGGTCTCGTCCAGCTACGGCCCGCCGATCGCCGGCGACAGCCTGCGCTTCGAGCGCAACATCCAGCAGCTCCCCAGCTACGACGCCGTCGGCGCCGACTACACCGCCCGCTCGACCGCCAACCTGCGCAGCGGGCCGTCGACCGGCGGCGCCGTGGTCGGCAAGCTGTCGGCCGGCGAGCGGGTCGAGGTCCTGGGCGCGGTTCCGGGCTCCAACTGGCTGCTGGTCGGCCGCGGCGGCTACGGAACCGGCTATGTCGCCGGCTCGCTGCTGACCGCCGGCAACTACGGCCCGCCCCCCTCGTGCCGCACCATCGCCGCCTCGGTCGCCACCAGCGGCCAGCGCCCCACCACCGAGCGCTATAACGCCTGCAAGGACGGCCGCGGCGAGTGGCAGCTGACGCAGGTCTGAGGACCAGCTCCTCCCCCGTTTCACGGGGGAGGAGCTTTCTCGAAACACACCCACGTCCAGGTCACCCCCGCCGCCCGATTGCCGGCCTGCACCGACGCCGCCTCCGCGCGATGGACCAGCCGCAGGCCCGCGCCCCCCGCCAGCGCCACAGTCGCTTCGACGTCCACCGGCCACACCGGCCGCGACGGCGCGCCGGGACCGTGGCGCAAAGACATCACCAGCACCCCGCCGGGCGCCAGCAGGCCCGCCAGCCTCGGCAGGGCGATCGCCCGCGCCGCCGCGTCCAGATGCTGCCAGACTCCGCTCAGCAGCAGCCGCTCGAACGGCCCATCCAGCCGCGCCAGGTCCGGCAGGCGATCGTCGATCCAGGCCAGGTCGGGCCTCAGCGCCCGTCCCGCCTCGCGCAGGGCCGCCGCTGGCTCGACCGCGATCAAGGCATGCCCCATCCCCGTCAGCCAGGCCGCGTCGCGTCCCGTTCCGGCCCCGATGTCGGCGATCCGCGCGGGCCTCGTCGGGATGAAGGCCGCCACCGGGGCGTAGAGCCCCGCAGGGTCGATGGCCTCGAACCGTTCGACAAGATCCGCGCCGTCGGCCTCGTAGCCGGCCAGCACCGTCGCCGGGCTCACAGGTCGACGACCTCGCACTTCAGGCTGGCGCGGATGCGGTCGGCGACCAGCCGACGGTGGCAGCAGGCCGGGTCGTCCTCGTAGCACAGCAGGGCCACCCGCTTTTCCTTCGCCAGATCCGTCGCCTGGGCCAGCGCCACCTGGGCCTTGGGCTCCTCCAGGTGGGCCAGGAAGATCTCGTGCATCTCGCCCGTCCGCCCGGCGCGGGCGGCGTCGCGGCCCGCCTTGGGCGTGCCCAGCGGCTGCAGGTGCAGGTAACCGATGCCTTCGGCCTGCAGGCTGTTTCCCAGCAAGGTCTTGGAGAAGCCGGCCTTTCGCGACGAGGCCACCGCCCGCACGTCGACCACCAGTTCGACCTGCGCGGCTTTGAGGCGCCCGATCATCCCGCCCTGCGTATCGGTCTCGTAGCCTATCGTGGCGAGCGGATTCATCGCGGCTCCATTGGACGGCGAGGCTGACCGCCCCTACCTTAGGGCCCAAGTCGACGAAGAAGGAAACCCTGGCCTATGGACGCCGCCGTCTTCCGCGAACCCAGGCGGCGTTTCATCGCCATCGACAGCCGCGCCGGCGCGGGCGAGATGGCCGCCCTGGACTTCGGCCCGACCGGCCGCGCCGTCGACGTCGTCTTCGTCCACGCCAACGGCTTCAACGCCCAGACCTACCGCGCCCTGCTGGCCCCGCTGTCGGCGGGCCTGCGGGTGCTGGCGGTCGACCAGCGCGGCCACGGCTCCAGCCGGCTGAAGGCCGATCCGAAGGGCCGCCGATCGTGGCTGGACCTGCGCGACGACCTGCTGGCCCTGCTGCAGGCGCTGGACCAGGCCCCGGTGGTGCTGGCCGGCCATTCGATGGGCGCGACCGTCAGCCTGCTGGCCGCCGCCCAGGCTCCCGGCAAGGTCTCCAGCCTGGTGCTGCTCGATCCGGTGATCATGCCGCGCATGGTCGCCCTCTACGCCAAGGCGCCCTGGACTTCGGGCGCGCTGTGGAACCGCCTGCCGATCGCCCAGGCCGCCCGTCGCCGGCGCGAGGTGTTCGACAGCCGCGAGGCCGCCTTCGCCGCCTATCGCGGCCGCGGCGCCTTCAAGACCTGGCCCGAGGCGATGCTGGCCGACTATGTCGGCGGCGGCTTCAAGGACCGTCCCGACGGCAAGGTCGAACTGGCCTGCACGCCGGCCTGGGAGGCCTCCAACTACGCCGCCCAGGGCCATGATCCCTGGCGCGCCGCGACCGAGTTCCGCGGCCCGGTGCGCATCCTGAAGGCCGAGCACGGCTCGACCTGCCGCGCCGGCGACGCCTTCGCCCGCCGCGGCAAGGCCGTGCGCATCGAGACCGTCGCCGGAACCAGCCACTTCCTGCCGATGGAGCGCCCCGACCTGGTGCGCGAGGCGATCTTCGAGGCGGCGACTTAAGCTTCCTTCTCCCCTTGCGGGAGAAGGTGTCATCCGAAGGACGACGGATGAGGGGTCGCACGAACGAAAAACGCCGCGACGGCCTTTCGG
>JASGDR010000590.1:0-4853 GCA_047607095.1 Caulobacter sp. | reverse complement strand
GCGGTCCCGGGGGTCCGCCTCCCGGCGGCGGCGGCCCCGGCGGACCGGGCGGCGGCGGCAAGCAGACCGACCTGACCAAGGTGGTGATCACCGGCGTGGTGATGGCCGTCGATCCGGCCGCCGACCGGGTGACGATCGCCTATGCGGCGTCCGAGCCGCTGAACTGGCCGGCGGGAACCATGCCCTTCGCCACGGCCAAGCCGGGCATGCTGGGCGACATCGGGGTAGGCCGGAAGGTGCGTTTCACGCTGAGCAATCACCGCATCGCGGCGTTCCTGCCGGACGAGGAGGGCCCCGGCGGCCCTCCGCCCGAAGGCGGTCCGCCTCCCGGTGGTCCGGACGGCAAGCCGGGCGGCCCGCCCCCGGCCGACGGCTCGGATCGTCCGCCGCGCTGACGCCGGGATTTCAGGCGCCCCGCCGCGCGGATTTGCGCTCACGCGCCGTCTGGAAAAATTTCCGCACCTCGGGGCGGCCGACGAGCTGTGCGCAGCTGCGGCCCTCTTCGACCTGCTCGGGCAGTACGGTCGGGATGCGTCCGCTCGTTCGTCCTCGCAACCAGCTATCGGCGGGGAACATCCGCATCGAACGGCGCTTGTCGATTTTCAGGAAGAACAGAAAACCGCCGACACAAAAGCGGACAAAATTCACGCCTTCCTGCCGGTCGAGAAGAGGCTCTCGATAGTAATAAACGTCGCCGCGCTCGAATATCCGCACCATGGCGACGTCGAGACTTTCGGGAATGGACGCGCCGCCCAGCGCCACGTCCCTCAGCACGTCGGCATATGGCCCGACGTCGATCCGACCTCTCGCCTCGCTTGTGACTGCGTACTTCCAAGCCAGACCGGCGGCGAAACGCACCATCGTGTCGCCGTCCAGGTCATCGACGGTCGCGAACTTCCCCACCGGCGACGGCTGAAGGCGCCAAGCCTGAAGCCGCTCGTAGGCGTAGGTCTCGTAGCGAGCCAGTATGTTGTCGCAGGCCGCGCACAGAATGGTCTTGTCGTAGGCCCCCGTGTGGCTCGGCCGAGCCCGGTCCTTCCCCTCATGAAGCAGCAGGATCTGCTCGCTCCGGTCCTCCTTGACCTCCATGGCGAAGGATCTGGGTATCAGGTGGGCGTCGATGGTCTTGGCCGCTCCACAATGCAGGCAAGACATAGACCGCCGCTCCTGAAGCCGTGACCCGGACCGCCGACCGACTGCGGTGGGTCAGCCGGCCTTCTTGAGATAGCGGGCGCGGAGCTTTTCGACGCGGGGAGGGTCGGCGCGGAAGTCGGCGGCCAGGCCCAGGCGGGCGTTGCACGACGGGCAGCGCACGTGATCGGCGTCGGTCAGGTCGGCCGGCGGATCGAAGCGGGTGCCGCAGGGCTTGCACTTCCAGTCGCCGACCGCCGGGGGCGGCGGCGGAGGGGCCGCCTCGGGCGTCACCACCTTGACCGACTTCTGCAGGCGCTCGAGCGGCGGCGGGCCGCCCGGCGCGGCGACGCCGCTCTTCAGGCTCAGAATTTTGCGGCGCGGGGGCTCGCTCTCGCTCATGACGCTCGACGACTTTACGGAAGGATGGTCGCTAGCTGCATGATCGCGGCCGGAAACTCAAGAGTTCGCACGCCTGACGGGCCATGGAAGGCGATTGAACGCCGTCACCACTCCGGTTTCAGGCTGAACGAAAGGGCCACGACCGAGTCTTCCTGGGTGGCCATGCCCATGATCACGTCCTTGGCCTTGATCTCGCGGCGGATGTAGCCGACCGAGGCCTGCATCGCCCCGCGCCGCCAGCCGACCCCGGCCTGGGCGTCGCCGATCAGCTTGCTGGCGGTGTCGGCCGTGACGCCGGCCCTCGTCCAGTCGCCGTCCTGGCCACGCAGCAGGTTCATGCCCACCAGCTGGCCGCTGGCCCCGGCGAACAGGTACCAGCGCCCGCGGTCGCCGAAGGCCTCGCGGCCGTCGCGCACGCCCAGCCCGTCGATGACGCGGTCCTCGACGCTCTTGTCCTTCTTGCCGATCCGCACCATGCCGCCGGCCTCGGCCGAACCGCCGGCGCCGCCGAAGCCCAGGCCGGCGTGGGGCGTGAAGTCGACGGCCAGTCTGCCGGCCCCGAACGAGACCGCCGCGGGCCAGCCGCGCGAGACGCTGACGTCGACGGTATCGGCGTCGAAATTGGCCGCGCCCGGGCGAACCAGGCTGAGCGGCGCGCTCTGGGCCAAGCGCGAGGAGCTGGCCACCGAGACCCGCACGGAGTCGACGGCGCGGCCGTTATCGCCGACCACATAGCTGCCGGAGCGCCAGCTGACCGGGCCGCGCTCCTCGTAATAGCGGTCGGCGTCGAGCAGGTTGGCGTCGCCGTAGAGGCCGGCGGGCGAGACGGCGAAGGCCTCGCCTTCCGCCTCGGTGGCGCGGGCGTCGACGGGGTGGGCGGCGAACGCCGCCGCCGACGGCGTCTCGGCGGGCGCGCGGCGGCTGAGATCCAGTTTCTGAAGAGCAGGGCTGAGAGTCGGGGCCTCCGCGGCCGGCTTGGCCGCGGCCTTGACGCGCTTGCCCTTCCGGACAGCGGCGTCCGACGTCGCCGCGGAAAGCGCCAAGGCGGCGCCGCAGCACGTCGCGATCGTCACGCAAACGATACGCATTGCGGATTCCCCAATCCCAATCTCGCCCACCGTATCCGGCATTTCGGATACGTCCACCGGGAAAACCCGGCGTTCGGTGAACAGCTCGAAACTGTATTGGTTCCGGACAGAAAAACAGCGGCGCGAGTTGTCGCGCCGCTGTGGTTGTTTGTCGCTGTCTCGCCCGTTTTACTGGCAGGCGAGGCACTCTTCGTAATCGGTCTTGGCCGGAGCGTCGAAGCCGCCCGCGCCACCCTCGATCTTGCCGTCGGCGCCGGCGTAGGCCGCGCGCTGAACCGACTTGGAGCGCAGGTAGTAGAGGCTTTTGACGCCCCGCTCCCAGGCCTGCCAGTGCAGCATGTGCAGGTCCCACTTGTCGACGTCGCCGGGCAGGAAGATGTTCACCGACTGGCTCTGGCAGATTTCCGGCGTGCGGTCGGCGGCCAGTTCGACCACCCAGCGCTGATCCAGTTCGAAGGCGGTCTTGTAAACGTCCTTCTCGTCCTGGCTCAGGAACTCCAGGTGCTGGACCGAGCCTTCGTTCTCCAGGATCGAACCCCACACCACGTCGGTGTTCTGGCCCTTCTCCTCGAGCAGCTTCTCCAGATAGGGGTTCTTCACCGCGAACGAGCCCGACAGGGTCTTGTGGGTGTAGATGTTGGCCGGGATCGGCTCGATGCCGGCGCTGGTGCCGCCGCAGATGATCGAGATCGACGCGGTCGGGGCGATGGCCAGCTTGTGCGAGAAGCGCTCCATCGAGCCGCGGTCGGCGGCGTCGGGGCACGGGCCCTTCTCTTCGCCGATCTTGATCGAGGCCTTGTCGGCCTCGCGGCGCAGGTGCTTGAACATCCGCATGTTCCAGCTCTTGGCCAGGGCGCTTTCGAACGGCACGTTCTGGCTTTGCAGGAACGAGTGGAAGCCCATCAGGCCAAGGCCCACCGAACGCTCGCGCATGGCGGCGTAGGCGGCGGTCGAGGCCGCGTCCGGGGCGCGATCGATGAAGTCCTGCAGCACGTTGTCGAGGAAGCGCATGACGTCCTCGATGAAGGTCGGGTGGTCGCGCCACTCCAGATAGGTCTCGGCGTTGACGCTCGACAGGCAGCAGACCGCGGTGCGCTCCTTGCCCAGGTGGTCGGTGCCGGTGTGCAGCATGATCTCGCTGCACAGGTTCGACTGGCGCACCTTCAGGCCCAGCTCGCGCTGGAACGACGGCATGGCGCGGTTCACGGTGTCGGAGAAGATCAGGTAGGGCTCGCCGGTCTGCATGCGCAGATCGAGGATCTTCTGCCACAGGCCGCGGGCTTCGACTTCACGCAGCACTTCGCCGGTCTTGGGCGAGCGCAGGCCGAACTTCAGGCCGTCGCGCACGGCGTGCATGAACTCGTCGGTGATCGAGATGCCGTGGTGCAGGTTCAGGGACTTGCGGTTGAAGTCGCCCGAGGCCTTGCGGATTTCCAGGAACTCTTCGATTTCCGGGTGGTGGATGTCGAGATAGACGGCGGCCGAGCCGCGGCGCAGGCTGCCCTGTGAGATCGCCAGGGTCAGGCTGTCCATCACGCGGATGAAGGGGATGATGCCCGAGGTCTGGCCCTGGCCCTTGACCTTCTCGCCGATCGAGCGGACGCCGCCCCAGTAGGTGCCGATGCCGCCGCCGTTGGCCGCCAGCCAGACGTTCTCGTTCCAGACGCCCAGGATGCCGTCGAGGCTGTCGTTGACGGCGTTGAGGAAGCAGCTGATCGGCAGACCGCGATCGGCGCCGCCGTTGCTGAGCACCGGCGTGGCCGGCATGAACCACAGGCGGCTCATGTAGTCGTAGACGCGCTGGGCGTGGTCGGCGTCGTCGGCGAAGGCCGTCGAAACGCGCGCGAACATGTCCTGGTAGGACTCGCCCGGCAACAGATAGCGATCTTCCAGCGTGGTCTTGCCGAAATCGGTCAGGAGCGCGTCGCGCGAACGGTCGACCTCGACCTTGCGCACCAGCGCCAGGGCCGGACGTTCCTTGAAGGCCGACGCAGGGCGCGCGGCAGGTTGAATCTTGGTCGCTTCACCAGCGGTCATGAGCAGAACCCGTCCATTTACCATGCGCTTGCGAGAAGCCGTCCGCTTCCGGCGAAGCCGCTAGATATAGTAGGGCGTTGCGCCCCCAGAGCCCATATATGGGGCCACAGGCGCCGCCTCTTCGTCAACGGGTCGAGACGCTTCCGACGCGAGTTTTTCGTTAACAAGCTGTGAACGGCTGAAGGTTCCCCGTGT
>JASGDR010000589.1:0-4972 GCA_047607095.1 Caulobacter sp. | reverse complement strand
CCTGAGGTGCGAGCCGAAAGGCGAGCCTCGAAGGACGCACGGCGTCTCAGCCTCACGCGGAAATCCGCTGAGCTGAGGGATAACGATCGCGCGGGGCGTCAGAGCTTCGTCGAAACGGTGCTTAAGACCTCACACATCCGGGCGAGGCCCGGACGCCCCGCGCCCTCTCCATCAGCTCAGCGGATTTCCGCGTGAGGCCGCGGGGCCGTGGCCGCGCGGCGGCTTGCGCGTCGCGAACTAGCGTGTTGGTGTCTCCCGATTGGGGCGGTCTAGCTTCGCGTGTATTTCGGGGGCGTGCGTGTACGGTGAAGGCGATGGGGCGGGGGTGGTCGGCTTCGCGCCCGCGGCGGACTGGGCGGATCTGCCGGCGTTCGCGCCGGGGCGGCCCGCGCCGCCCGACGGCATCGACGGCGGGCGGCGTTTCTGGCTGTCGGACAGCCAGGTCGACATCCGCGGCGGCCGGATCGACTGGCTGTCGCGGGTGATCAGCGAGGTGGTCAGCGCCGACGGCCTGCAGGCGACGGGCCAGATCAGCATCGACCTGGACCCCACCTATCAGCGGCTCGACATCCATTTCGTCCGGGTGCTGCGGGGCGGCGAGACCCGCGAGGTCGATCTGCCCCAGGTGCTCAGCGTCTTCCGGCGCGAACGCGACCTGGAGCGGGCGATGTACGACGGGCGGCTGACCGCCCACCTGGTGGTGCCGGACGTGCGGGTCGGCGACGTCGTCGACTTCGCCTACACCCTCGGCGGCGCCCATCCGGCCCTCAAGGGCTGGTTCGCGGCCGGCGCGACCATGCAGTGGAACTGCTGGGTCGAGGCGACCCGCCTGCGGCTGCTGGCCGACGCCGACCGCCCGATCGCGTCCCACGTCTGGGGCGGCGCCCCGGCCGCGCGCACGACGCCGTTCGGCGTGAACGGCGTCGAGCGGGTCTGGACGCAGCTGAACGATCCGGGCCAGCGCGACGAGCCCGAGGTCCCCGCCTGGGTGACGACCCACGCCGGAGTCCGGGTCGCCGACGTCATGACCTGGGCCCAGGTCGCGGACGTGTTCTCGGCGGGCTACGCTTCGCCGGACGCCTTGCCCGCCGACCTGGAGCGGCTCGCCGCCGAGATCGAAGCCGCCGAAGCCGCGCCGGCGGGGAGGGCGGCCCGCGCCCTGAGTCAGGTCCAGCGCGACCTGCGCTACCACTCGGTCAGTCTCGGCGAAGGCGGTTTCACGCCGCGACCGGTCGAGCGCATCTGGGCCGCCAGGGCCGGCGACTGCAAGGACGCCTCGCGGCTGCTGACGGTCCTGATGCGGCGGCTGGGCCTGGACGCCTGTCCGGCCCTGGTCAACACCTTCACCGGGCACGCCCTGGCCGACCGCGCGCCCGACGTCCACGCCTTCAACCACTGCATCGTCCGCCTGCGGATCGACGGCAAGACCTACTGGCTGGATCCGACCAACTACCCCCAGGGCGGCCGCCTGGAGGCGATGACGCAGGCGCGGTGCGGCTGGGCCTTGCCCCTGGTCGAGGGGGCCGTGCTGGAGGCGATGGGCGAGAGCGCGCCCGAGCGTCTCTTCGAGGTGAGGGAAGTCTACGACCTCGAACCGGCGGCGAAGGGCGGCGGCGTGCTCAACGTCGATGCGATCTATCGCGGCTGGCGGGCCGACGCCATGCGCCGGCGCCTGAGCAGCGAGGGCGCCGGGAGGACGCTGGAGGACTACCGGCAGTTCTACGAGCGGACCTACGGCGAGGCCCAGGCCCAGGGCGAGCTGGAGATCGAGGACGACCTGGAGGCCAACACTCTGCGCATCCGCGAGCGTCATTACTTGCCCAAGGCCTGGAAGCCGCTGGAGGACGGCCGCCGCGAGTTCACGACGGTGGACGAGCTGTTCTCGCCGCAGTTCACCCTGCGCCGGGTGGGCCAGCGGCGGCACCCGATCGAACTGGGGCTGCCCAGGGAGATGGTCTGCGAGACGATCATCAGGGTTCAGGACGACATAAACCTGACCGAGTGGGACGACCATTTCGTCATGGACGGGGTCGAGGCCCATTCGTCGCTGGGCAGCCTCGGCAAGCGGGAGTTCGTGCTCAAGCGCCGGGCCCAGGTCTCCCGTCGCTGGCTCCGGGCCGACGAGGCGGCGCGCTTCTTCGACCTGCGCGAAGGCGCGCTTCGCTCCGCCGGCGTGACGCTGTGGGTCCGTCCCGAGCCGGCGGGGGGCAAGGGCAAGGGCGACGGCAATCGGCTTTCGACCTTCGCCGTGATCTGGCTGGTGATCGTGGCGGCGCTGTTCCTGTTCAAGGTGATGCTCGGGCTGAGCTAGCGCCCAAAGAAAAAGGCGGCGGGTCCTTTCGAACCCGCCGCCCCGTTCTCGCCTAGGCCGTGAGGCTTAGAACTTCGCCTTGATCGCCACGTAGAAGCGGCGGCCGAGCACGTCGTAGGTCGACGGATCGGTGTTGGCCTGCACGTACGAGGTGAAGGTCGGCGGATCCTTGTCGGCCAGGTTGGTGACGCCGCCCCGGATGGAGTAGGTGTCCGTCACGCGCCAGGTGCCGTTCAGGTCGAAGTAGTTGACCGCCTTGATCTTCTCGGAAGAGACCGCGGCGTCGGTCATCTCGCCGATGTAGCGCCAGCGGACGCCCAGATCCACCGGACCCAGGGTGTAGCTGAGGGTCGTCGCGTGCTTCCACTCGGGGTGGGCCACGGCGACCGAGCTGATCGAGGTGTTGCCGATCGTGCCCTTCAGCTCTTCGAAATCCTCGCCCGGCAGGCTCTGGATCTTGAAGGTGTTGAGCCAGTTGCCGACGACGTTCAGCTTGATCGCGCCGTACTTGTCGTCGAGGCCGACAGCGCCGAGACCGAAGCCCCAGTCGAGCTGGAAGTCGACGCCCGAGGTCTTGAACTCGGCCAGGTTCAGGTTCGTCAGCGTCATCGTGTCGATTTCGCCGGTCGAGGTGTTACGCGTGAACAGGCTGCAGTAGTACGAGGCGTTGGCGTCGCCGTTGTAGCACTTCTCCAGGACGGTCGAGGCGTCGATGGTGCCGATCGCGTCCTTGATGTCGATCGAGTAGAAGTCGACGGACATCGACAGCTTTTCGAACAGCGGGTTCTCCAGGCGCGGCGACCAGACGGCGCCGACGCTGAAGGTGTCGCTGGTCTCTTCCTGCAGGTCCGGGTTGCCGCCGCTCAGCGCGTTGATCTGGCCGTTGGCGTAGGTGTAGCTGTCGATGATGGCCGACGGCACGCCTTGCGCCAGGCAGAGGCTGCGGACGGTCGACGCGTTCGAACCCGTGCGGGCCGTGCTGTCGATCGCGCAGGGATCCTCGTCGATCGCCGGGTAGCCCTGGTTCTGCGGCGAGTAGAGTTCGCCGATCGACGGGGCCCGGACGGCGCGTTGGTAGCCGCCGCGCAGACGGAAGCCGTCGACGACTTCCCAGTCGCCGTCGATCTTGTAGGCGCCGACGCTGCCGACCGTCTCGTAGTCCGACAGGCGGTAGCCGAGCGACAGGTTGGCTTCCTTGATGAACGGCAGGTCCTTCAGGACCGGCACCAGCACTTCGCCGTACAGTTCATAGACGTCGGTCGAGGCGTTGATGGCGTCGGCGGCGTTGAAGCCCACGACGTCGCCGGTCGACAGCAGGCTGTCGGGCACGTACTCGAAGCTGTCGAACTTGTAGTCGGCGCCCACGGCGGCGCGAACTTCACCGGCCGGCAGGTTGAACAGGCCGCCCTGGAAGTTCAGTTCCACCACGCGCTGGTCGGCCGCGGTCCAGTTCTTGGTCGTGCGCGAGATGTAGGCGCGGCACGAGTCGGAGAGGGCGTTGTTGCCGAAGGGGTCGTAGCCGCCGTCGCAGATGCTGGCGCCGCCGTCGGCCGCGTCGAGCAGGGTCTGGACAGCCGAGTGGCTGACGTTGCCCGACTGGATCTCGTTCTGCTCCGAACGACCGAACGAGGCGTACAGGTCGTAGGTCCAGTCCTTGAAGCCGGTGTCGCCGCGAACGCCGCCGGCGATCTGGAAGACGTTGAAGGTCGTCTGCGAGATACGGGCGCCGACGTCGGTGAAGCGCTTGCGCAGCAGGAAGTCGGCGGTCGGGTCCGAACGGCTGGCGAGGATGGTCGACAGGTCTTCCGGAATGAACGGGTTGGTCACCGGAACAGAGAAGCCCGTCGAGCTGGCGGCCGGCGACGGGGCCAGCTGGGTGCGCGAGTCGTAGTGGGTGAAGGCGAACGAACCGTAGAACTCGGCGTGTTCGTTGATCTCGTAGTCGGCCGCGCTGTAGATCGAGTAGCGGGTCAGCGGCAGCTGCATCAGGTTCAGGGCGCCGGTGTTGTAGGTGCCGTTCACCGGGATCGTCGAATAGTCGATCGCGGTCGAACCCGTGTAGTTGATGCCGTTGTAGAACAGCGTGCCGTCGTCGTTGAAGCCGAGGTTGGCCGAGGCCTTCACGGTGCCGGCGGTGTAGCCGTACTTGGCGAAGACGGCGTCGATGGCGGCTTGGGTCGGCAGGTTGGTGCCGGTGGCGTCGTAGCGGCCGTACGGCGTGGTCGACGAGGCGCCCGAGATCTTGGCGAAGTCGCGCGCCGAGTTGAACACTTCACCGCGCTGGGTGTAGCCGATCGACAGGACGGCGTGGCCGCGATCGTCGGCGAACTTGCTGCCGGCAGCGAAGCTCAGCGAGCTTTCCTTGCCGTCGCCGCGCTCGGTCTCACCGTACTGGGCGTCGAAGACCAGACCGGTAAAGTTCTGGTTCAGCTTGAAGTTGACGACGCCCGAGAGAGCGTCCGAACCGTAGGTGGCCGAGGCCCCGCCGGAGATCACTTCGATGTTCTGGATCAGCGTTTGCGGGATGATGTTGATGTCAACGGTGCCGTCCGAGTTCGACGGAACGACGCGGTGGCCGTTCATCAGAACCATGGTGCGCTGGGTCCCCAGGCCGCGCAGGTCGATGTTGGCCTGACCGCCGTTCGACGGGTTGTTCGAGGT
>JASGDR010000588.1:0-13692 GCA_047607095.1 Caulobacter sp. | reverse complement strand
GTCGTCACGGCCGTAGCCGACGGCCTGGTCCTGCAGGTCGCACTCGCCGCCCTGGTCGCAGATCGGGCAATCCAGCGGGTGGTTGATGAGCAGGAACTCCATCACCCCTTCGCGGGCCTTCTTGACCATCGGAGTCTTGGTGAAGATCTCCTGGCCCTCGGCGGCCGGCAGGGCGCACGAGGCCTGCGGCTTCGGCGGACCGGGTTTGACCTCGACCAGGCACATGCGGCAGTTGCCGGCGATGCTCAGACGCTCGTGATAGCAGAAGCGCGGGATCTCTTCCCCAGCCAGTTCCGCGACCTGCAGAACCGTCATGCCGGGTTCGAACTCGACCTCGACGCCGTTGACCTTGGCGATTGCCATTCTCGTTACTCCGCCGCGATCAGCTTGGCGCCCTGCACATGCAGGCGACCGCTACGATAGGAAGCGATCCGCTCCTCCACCTCGTGGCGGAAGTGGCGGAACAGACCCTGGATCGGCCAGGCGGCCGCGTCGCCCAGGGCGCAGATGGTGTGACCCTCGACCTGGGTCGTGACGTCCAGAAGGGTGTCGATCTCTTTCGGATCGGCTTCGCCGGTGGCCATGCGCTCCATGACCCGCCACATCCAGCCGGTGCCTTCGCGGCACGGCGTGCACTGGCCGCAGCTCTCGTGCTTGTAGAAGTACGACAGGCGGGCAATGGCGCGGACGAGGTCGGTGGACTTGTCCATGACGATGACGGCGGCGGTGCCCAGGCCCGAGCGCAGGTTGCGCAGGGCGTCGAAGTCCATCGGCAGGTCTTCGCACTGCTCGGCCGGGATCATCGGAACCGACGAACCGCCCGGGATGACGGCCTTGAGGTTGCCCCAGCCGCCGCGGATGCCGCCGCAGTGGTCTTCCATCAGCTGACGGAAGGGGATGCTCATGGCTTCTTCGACGTTGCAGGGCAGGTTCACGTGGCCCGAGACGCAGAACAGCTTGGTGCCGGCGTTGTTCTGGCGGCCGAAGCCCGCGAACCAGGCCGCGCCGCGGCGCAGGATCGTGCCGGCGACGGCGATCGACTCGACGTTGTTGACCGTGGTCGGCATGCCGTAGAGGCCCGCGCCGGCCGGGAACGGCGGCTTCAGGCGCGGCTGGCCCTTCTTGCCTTCCAGGCTTTCCAGCAGGGCGGTCTCTTCGCCGCAGATGTAAGCGCCGGCGCCGTGGTGGACGTAGATGTCGAAGTCCCAGCCGTGGACGTTGTTCTTGCCGACCAGCTTGGCCTCGTAGGCCTGCTTGATCGCCGCTTCGAGGCGCTCGCGCTCGAAGACGTACTCGCCGCGGATGTAGATGTAGCAGGCGTGGGCCAGCATGGCGCGCGAGGCGATCAGGCAGCCCTCGATCAGGAGGTGCGGGTCGTGCCGCATGATCTCCCGGTCCTTGCAGGTGCCCGGCTCGGACTCGTCGGCGTTGACGACGAGATAGTGCGGACGACCTTCCTTCACTTCCTTGGGCATGAAGGACCACTTGAGACCGGTCGAGAAACCAGCCCCGCCCCGGCCTCGCAGACCGGAGTTCTTCATGTTCTCGATGATCCAGTCGCGACCGGCGTCAAGAATGTCCTTGGTGCCGTTCCAGCAACCGCGCGCCTTCGCACCTTCCAGACCCCAGTCTTGGAGCCCGTAAAGGTTGGTGAAGATGCGATCCTTGTCTTCGAGGATACCGACCATGACTCTAGCTTTGCGGATCGAATGGATGGGTGCGGACATAGCGCGTCCGCCGGACGATGACATAGGCGAAAAGCAGCCAACCGGCGCCGATCACCAAAAGACCTGTGGGCGTCGCCCAGGCCGGAGCCCCAGGCACCTCCCGGCCCCAGATCAGCAGCAGCACCCCGGCCAGGCTGGCCACGAAACCCAGGGCCCGCTCCTTGCGGTGGAGCCCCCGGATCATGGCCACGTAGGCGGCCCGCTTGGCGGAAAGGTCGTCGCTCAAGGCGCCCTCCCCGCTTGCGGCTCGGCTTCGACCTCGGGCTTCGTCGCCTTCAGCCAGCCGAGGATGAACCAGAACTGGGCACCCAGCCCGACCACGACGGCCAGGACGAACACCGGCAGCAGCCAGCTCACGTGGAAGGCCACGTGGCCGACGATCGCCGCGCCGGCCAGCAGGAAGCACACGACGTCGATGGCGAGCATCGTCGTGAGGCGCTTCTTCTGATGGGCGGCGACGTCGGTCATCAAGCGGCGGGCTCCGCCTTGGTCTTCTTGGGCTTCTCGGGCAGGTTCGGGATCTTGATCTTCTTGGCCGCCGAGCCGTCGTACAGCTTCGGATCGGTCAGGGTCTGGACCTTGTCCTTCGGCTCGGAGGCCTTGCGGCCTTCATAGCTGCCCGGCTGCGGGGCCTTGCCCGCGGCGAAGTCGTCGAGGATCTGGGCCAGGCTCTCCGGCGTCAGGTCTTCGTAGTAGTAGTCATTGATGGCCGCCATCGGGGCGTTGCAGCAGGCGCCGAGGCACTCGACCTCTTCCCAGCTGAACTTGCCGTCGGCCGACACGGTGTGGGCCGGGCCGATCTTCTTCTCCAGCACCGACTTCAGGTCGAGCGCGCCGCGCAGCTGGCAGGGCGTGGTGCCGCACAGCTGGACGAAGGCAGTCTTGCCCACCGGAGCCAGCTGGAACATCACGTAGAAGGTGGCCACTTCCAGCACGCGGATGACCGGCATCTCGAGCTGCTTGGCGATCTCCTGGATCGCCGGCTCGGAAATCCAGCCTTCCTGCTTCTGGGCCAGCCACAGCATCGGGATCACCGCCGACTGCTTGCGGGCGGCGGGATACTTGGCCTTCCACCAGTCGGCCTTGGCCTGGCTGTCCTTGGAGAAGGCGAAGCTGGCGGGCTGTTCTTTGGCGAGACGACGAACGCTCATCGGGCGAAATCCACGCGGACGATCTTGTCGCCCTTGAAGGTGTAGATGGCGGCGACCTGGAAAGGCGCGTCGCCGTTACCGCGGTCGACGTGCTCGTGATCGATCACGTTCGAGCCGACCACGATGCGGTTCAGCAGCTTCGCGTGGTTCTTGGGGAACTCGGCGAAGGTCTTGGCGTAGAAGGCGCGGTAGGCGTCGATGCCGGTGCGCGCCACGTCGCCGTTCAGGCCGGCCACGACCACGTCGTCCGAGAAGTGGACGCAGTGCGCGTCCAGATCCTGGGCGTTGTAGGCGTCCAGCTGAGCCTGGGCGATGGTCTCGTAGCTCATCGGTCGACCTCGCCGAACACGATGTCGAGCGAGCCCAGGATGGCCGAAACGTCGGCCAGCTGGTGGCCGCGGTTCATCCAGTCCATGGCGGCCAGGTGCGAGAAGCCCGGAGCCTTGATCTTGCAGCGGTACGGCTTGTTGGTGCCGTTGCTGACCACATAGACGCCGAACTCGCCCTTGGGGGCTTCGACGGCCGCGTACACTTCGCCTTCCGGGGTCTTGAAGCCCTCGGTGTAGAGCTTGAAGTGGTGGATCAGGGCTTCCATCGAGCGCTTCATCTCGGCGCGACGCGGCGGGCTGACCTTGTTGTCCTCGCTGAGCACCGGGCCCGGCGTGCCGCGCAGCATGGCCACGGCCTGCAGGATGATCTTGGTGCTCTCGCGCATTTCCTGCATGCGGCAGAGATAGCGATCGTAGCAGTCGCCGTTCTTGCCCAGCGGGATGTCGAACTCGAACTCGTTGTAGTTCTCGTACGGCTGGTTGCGGCGCAGGTCCCAGGCGATGCCCGAACCGCGCACCATCACGCCCGAGAAGCCCCAGGCCCAGGCGTCTTCCTTGCTGACCACGCCGATGTCGACGTTGCGCTGCTTGAAGATGCGGTTGTCGGTGATCAGGCCCTCGATGTCGTCGCAGACCTTCGGGAAGGCCTTCGCCCAGCTCTCGATGTCGTCGATCAGCGAGGGGGTCAGGTCCTGGTGGACGCCGCCCGGACGGAAGTAGTTGGCGTGCAGACGAGCGCCGCAGGCGCGCTCGTAGAACACCATCAGCTTCTCGCGCTCCTCGAAGCCCCAGAGCGGCGGCGTCAGGGCGCCGACGTCCATGGCCTGGGTCGTCACGTTCAGCAGGTGGTTCAGGATGCGGCCGATCTCGCAGAACAGCACGCGGATGACCTGGCCGCGCTTGGGCACTTCCACGCCCAGCAGCTTCTCGATGGCCAGGCAGAACGCGTGTTCCTGGTTCATCGGCGCCACGTAGTCGAGGCGGTCGAAGTACGGGATGTTCTGCAGATAGGTGCGCGCTTCCATCAGCTTCTCGGTGCCGCGGTGCAGCAGGCCGATGTGCGGATCGACGCGTTCGACGATTTCACCGTCGAGCTCGAGCACCAGGCGCAGCACGCCGTGCGCGGCCGGGTGCTGGGGGCCGAAGTTGATGTTGAACTTGCGGACCGGGGTTTCCGGGATGGCCGGAACCGTCGGTTCGTCGCGGAAGAAGTCGGTGGCCGCGGCGGGAGCGTTCGTACCAGTCATGACTTAAGCCTTTTCCGCCTTCTCGTCGCCCGGCAGGGCGTACTTGGCGCCCTCCCACGGAGACAGGAAGTCGAATGCGCGGAACTCGGTGATCTTCACGGGCTCGTAGACGACGCGCTTCAGCTCGTCGTCATAGCGGACCTCGACATAGCCGGTCATCGGGAAGTCTTTCCGCAGCGGGTGGCCGTGGAAACCGTAGTCCGTCAGGATCCGGCGCAGGTCCGGGTGGCCTTCGAAGAACACGCCGTACATGTCGAACGCCTCGCGCTCGAACCAGTCGGCGACCGGGAACACCGGCGTGGCGCTCGGCACCGGGGTGTCTTCGTCGGTCTGCACCTTCACGCGGATGCGGACGTTCTTCACCATCGACAGCAGGTGGTAGACCACGTCGAAGCGCGCGGCGCGCTCGGGGTAGTCGACCGCCGTCAGGTCCACCAGCTGGTGGAAGCGGTAGTCGGGGTGGTCGCGCAGATAGGTCAGCAGCTCGACCACGCGGTTGGCCGACCCCAGCACGTTCAGCTCGCCGAACGCCACGTGGTGCGACGAGATCGCGCCGGCCGAGTTGGCGACGATCGCCTGGCCGAGGGCTTCGAGGTCTTGGCTCATCGCTCGATGGTCCCCGTGCGACGGATCTTCTTCTGGAGCTGCAGCACGCCGTAGACGAGCGCTTCGGCCGTGGGCGGGCAGCCCGGCACGTAGATGTCGATCGGCACGACGCGGTCGCAGCCGCGCACGACGCTGTAGCTGTAATAGTAGTAGCCGCCGCCGTTGGCGCAGCTGCCCATCGAGATGACGTAGCGGGGCTCGGGCATCTGGTCGTAGACCTTGCGCAGAGCCGGGGCCATCTTGTTGGTCAGCGTGCCGGCGACGATCATCACGTCGGACTGACGCGGGCTGGCGCGCGGCGCGAAGCCGTAGCGCTCCAGGTCGTAGCGCGGCATGGCCGAGTGCATCATCTCGACGGCGCAGCACGCCAGGCCGAACGTCATCCACATCAGCGAGCCGGTACGGGCCCAGGTGATCAGGTCGTCGGCGGCCGCGGTGATGAAGCCCTTGTCGGCCAGCTGCTGAGAGACGCCGTCGAAGAAGGCGTCGTGCAGCTTGGGGTCATAGCCCTGAACCGTCGAGCGGCCAGCGGAGCCGGCCGCCGGGAGCGGCGAGCTGTTGGCGGGAACGATCACTCCCATTCGAGGGCGCCCTTCTTCCATTCGTAGATAAAGCCGACAGTCAGAACGCCCAGGAAGCTCATCATCGACCAGAAGGCGAAGACCGAGGCTTCATGCGGAAGCTTCAGCAGGGTCACCGCCCACGGGAACAGGAAAGCGACTTCGAGGTCGAAGATGATGAAGAGGATCGAGACCAGGTAGAACCGGACGTCGAACTTCATGCGCGCGTCGTCGAAGGCGTTGAAGCCGCATTCGTATGCGGACAGCTTTTCCGGGTCAGGCGCCTTGGGCGCGAGCACGGCGGCCGCCAGCATGAAGACGATGCCGATAACCGCCGCGATCCCGAGGAAGATCACGATCGGCAGGTACTGGAGAAGGAAGGCGTTCATGACAGCCCTTGGCTTGAATCGGCCGCGTTGTAGCCCAGTGTCTTCCAGGCTTCAAACGCCCGAGCCACATTGAGAAACGATCGCAACTTCAGGCCATCCACAGGTTCGGCGACATGGCCGTTGACACGAGTCTCGGCCCGACATATCAGACGCCCCTCGCCGCACGGCGGGTCGCACTTTCGCCTCCGGGCGGACGGTAATGCGGATGTAGCTCAGTTGGTTAGAGCGCCGGCCTGTCACGCCGGAGGTCGCGGGTTCGAGCCCCGTCATTCGCGCCACTCTCCCCTCCCCCATTTTTACAGCTGCCCAGACAAGCGTCGTTTGCTGCCGCTTGCGCACGCGTTCGCGGCGACGACTGCGACAAATTGTGTCGGGGGATGGTTGTTACCGAGCGGTCTCATCCCGATCTAGCGGGCATGACTCATCCCGCCGACATCCCGCTTTCCGTCCTGGATCTTTCGCCGGTTCCTCAAGGAACGACGGTCAGTAAAGCTCTGGCCAATACTTTGGACCTCGCGCGCCATGCCGAGTCTCTAGGTTTCCACAGGTTTTGGCTGGCCGAGCACCACAACATGCCCGGCATCGCCAGCGCCGCTACAACCGTGGTGATCGGTCACGTGGCCGCCGGAACCTCGAAAATCCGAGTCGGGTCGGGCGGAATCATGCTGCCGAACCACGCGCCGCTGATGGTCGCGGAGGCTTTCGGCACGCTGGCGGCCCTGCATCCGGGCAGAATCGATCTGGGTCTCGGCCGCGCGCCGGGCACCGACCAGGCCACCTTGCGGGCGCTTCGCCGCTACATGGGCGCGGTCGACCGCTTCGCCGAGGACGTCGTCGAGCTGCAGCAGTGGTTCAAGCCGGCCGAACCGGGCCAATCCGTGCGCGCCGTTCCGGGCGAGGGCCAGGACGTGCCGCTGTGGCTGCTGGGTTCAAGCACCTACGGCGCGCAGCTGGCCGCGGCCCTGGGCCTGCCCTACGCCTTCGCCGCCCACTTCGCGCCGGACCAGCTGATGCAGGCGATCGACGTCTACCGCCGCGGCTTCCGGCCGTCCGAGCAGCTGGACAAGCCCTACTTCATGATCTGCATCGGGGTCTGCGCGGCCGACACCGACGAGGAGGCCCGCCGCCTCTTCACCTCGACTCAGCAGCAGTTCCTGGCCCTGCGCCGGGGCAATCCCGGGCTTCTGCCGCCGCCGGTGGACGACATCGCCGCGCTCGCCGAGCCGCACGAACTGGCCGGGCTGGATCACACCTTCCGCTACGCGGCGATCGGTTCGCCGCAAACCGTGGCCGCCAAGGTCAAGGCCGTGATCGCGGCCACGGGCGCCGACGAGGTGATGGCCGCCTCGCAGATCTTCGATCACGCCGCGCGCCTGCGCAGCTACGAGATCCTGGCCGGCCTGCGGAGCGAGCTGCGCCAGGCTGTTTGACGTTATCTGGTGCGGATCCACATTCGGCGTTTGAGACGGAAACCTCGTCCTTCGATAGGCTCAGGATGAGGTTTCTCTGCCGCCGAGGACCACGCACCGGCACCGAGCCTGAATTGTAGATCAGCCCTAGTGCGAGGCGGCGGCCTCCGCCGCTTCGCCGACGAACGCCGGCGAACCGGTGAGCCGGCCGTAGATTCCGGTCAGGCGCTCGAAAACGGGCGTCCAGCCGTGGCGGGCTTCGGCCCGCCGGCGCGCGGCGGCGCCCAGGGCGGTCACGTCGCGGGCGAACAGCGCCTCGACCGCTTCGGCGAAAACCCCGCCTTCCGAGGCCGACGCCAGGACGCCGACCTCATCGTCGACGCTTTCGGCCACGCCGCCGGCGGCGACGCCGACGACCGGCAGGCCGCAGGCCATGGCCTCCAGCACGATCAGGCCGAAGGGCTCGTTGTCGTTGGCGTGCACGAACGCGTCGCAGCCGGCCAGGATGGCGGCCAGGGCCTCGGGATCGCGCTGATAGTCCATGGAAATGACGCGGTCGCTGGCCCGCGCGCCCGCCCCGGCCCCGATCAGCAGCAGGACATAGGGCTCGCCCAGCCGCTCGACGGCGTCGACCAGCACGTCGAGCCTCTTTTCACGGGCGGGACGGCCGGCGAAGACCAGGATCCGGTGACGATCGGTCAGGCCCAGGCGCCGGCGCAGGGCCGCGCGGTCGCCGCGCGCCGGGTGGAAGGTGTCGACGTCGACGCCCAGCGGCAGCCCGATCGCGTCGCGCACCCCGGCCTCGACCAACCGGCCGGCGATGAAATGGCTGGGGGCCACGACCTGGTCGAACTGGCGATAGATCGCCGCCCAGCGCTTTTGAACCGGCTTTTCGGCCCACTCGCCGATGTGCAGCGCCGCCAGGGCGCCCAGGTCGGTGTGGCAGAAACCGACGACCGGCGCGCCCAGGGCGTCGCCCGCCTTCAGCGCCGCCAGGCCCGGCGTATAGGGATCGCCGGCCTCGATGATGTCGGGCCGCTGACGGATCAAGCGCTCCATCCAGCTGGTCTTGCCGATCGGCCAGCGGTAGCCGTCGCCGAACGGCAGCGGCGCGGCGTAGATCGACACCCGGCCGTGACCGTCGTGGGCGTCGCGCGGGCCGGGCACCACCAGCGTGTGGCGCACGCCGGGACGGTGAGCCGCCAGCCAGGCCCGCTTGGCGTTGAGATAGCGCCGGACCCCTCCGCTGCGGGGTGCGTAGAGCATGGTGGTGTCGATCAGACGGACGGGTCGATCGGAGGCGGATCGAATCTGGTCTTGCGGCGCGCCGGCTTCGGGGCTCGGCGGGGAAGAGGGCAGAAGATCGATCACGCCGTACCTCGCTACTCCAGCGGGGCCGTCTTGCGCGGCCGCCAAGCCTTAAGGTGCTCGAGCATCGGGAGGTTCCCCCGAAGCTTGGCCGCTGTCCAGCGGCTCGCGCGCCACCCTACGTCGAGCCCGCGCCAGGCGCAAAAACATCTGGTACGAGACCCTTCGCTTGGATGCGTAGGGGGCTGGGCGGCATGGCGCGTTATCTGTTCACGACCTGGGAAGGCGGCGGCCACGTGCAGCCGCTGCTGATGGTCGCCGCCGACCTGGCCGCCCGCGGCCACGAGGTGCTGGCGATCAGCGACCCGGCCAACGCCGCCGACGCCGCGGCGCTTTCGGTGCCGTTCCGGCCCTGGACGACCGCGCCGTTCCAGACCGGCAAGACCCGCGACGACGACCGGCTGCGCGACTTCGAGGCCGACAATCCGATGGCCGTGATCGAGCGCCTGCTCGACCGGGTGATGACCGGACCGGCGGGAGCCTACGCCCGCGACGTGCTGCAGGCGCTGGACGCCTTTCCCGCCGACGTGGTGGTGAGCCAGGAGCTGCTGCTGGGCGCGATGGTCGCGGCCCAGGCGCGGGGAACCAGGCTGGCCCTGCTGGCCGCCAACGTCTGGTCGCTGCCCAACCTCCCCGGCGCGCCGCCGTTCGGGGCCGGCATGGCGCCGGCCGCCCACGATCAGGAGCGGGCCATGCACGCGATGGTCGCCCAGATGGCGCGGGGCCTGTTCCAATCGGGCCTGCCCGCGCTGAACGCCGCCCGGGCCGAGCACGGCCTGCCCGCCCTGGCCGACCTTTTCGAGCAGTACCTGGCCGCCGACGCGATCCTGCTGGCGACCAGCCCCGCCTTCGACTTCGCGCCCGATCCCCTGCCCGCCCCGTTCGCCCATGTCGGCCCCTACCTCGCCGATCCGGCCTGGGTGGAGGCCGTCGCGCCGCCGGAAGGCGACGCGCCGCTGGTGCTGGTGTCGTTCTCGAGCCTCTACCAGGCGCAGGAGGCGACCCTTCGCAACGTGATCGCCGCCCTTTCCGCCCTGCCCGTCCGCGGCCTGGTGACCACCGGACCGACGCTGGATCCCGGCGAGTTCGAGGCCCCGGCCAACGTAAAGGTGGTCCGCAGCGCGCCCCATGGCGAACTTCTGAAGGGCGCGGCGGTGTTCGTGACCCACGCCGGCCACGGCTCGACCCTGCGGCCGCTGATGGCGGGCGCGCCGCTGCTGTGCCTGCCGATGGGCCGCGACCAGAACGACAACGCGATGCGGGCCGCCCATCGCGGCGCGGCGATCACGCTGACGCCGGACGCCTCGCCCGAGAAGATCGGCGAGGCCCTGGGCCGGCTGCTGGAGGATGAAGGCTATCGCCGCGCCGCCGCGGCGCTGGGAGCCATGGTCGCTCGCGACGCCGAAGGCCGGAGCGCGGCCGAGGCGCTGGAGGCGCTGGCCTGATCCCTGGTGGGCGGTGAGGGGATCGAACCCCCGACCCTCTCGGTGTAAACGAGACGCTCTACCGCTGAGCTAACCGCCCGTTCGCAGGGACGCGCCTTCTAGCCGCCGAATGCCGCTCTGGGAAGCGCGCATGAAAAAGGGCGGGTCGTCACTGGAACGCCCCGCCCCTTCGAAGACCGAAAACGGGATCAGCCGTTCAGGGTGGTCTTCAGGCCTTCGCCGACCTGGAAGCGGGCGGTCTTGGAGGCCGGACGCTCGACGGTCTCGCCGGTGCGCGGGTTGCGCGCGGTGCCGGCGGCGCGGGTCACGGCCTTGAAGGTGCCGAAGCCGACCAGACGCACGTCCGAGCCGGCCTTCAGCGAGGCGGTGACGGTGTCGATGAAGGCTTCCAGGGCGTCCTTCGCCTGGTTCTTGTTGATGCCCGCCTTTTCGGCGATCGCCGTGACGAGTTCGGCTTTTGTGGTCATTTTTGTCTCCCAGCCATTAAGCGGCGGCTTTGCAACAGCTTACGCCGCTTCGCTCGCGGGGAAGTATGCGGGGATCGCTTGCCCCGTCAAACGAAGGCGGCGCGGAAAATTCCCGCGCCGCCCCAGTTATCAACAATAAGTTACTGTTAGTGCGTAAGAACCGCGTCGTCTCCGGCCTCGTCGGGCTTGGCGGGGCTGGCCAGGGGCTCTTCCGATTCGCTCCACTCGACCGGGGTCAGGGGCCCGGTCAGGGCGTGCTTGAGGACTTCGTCGACCGTCGAGACCGGGATGATCTCCAGGCCCGCCTTCACGGATTCCGGCACGTCGACGAGATCCTTCTCGTTTTCCTGCGGGATCAGCACGGTCTTCACGCCCGAACGGAGGGCCGCCAGCAGCTTCTCCTTCAGGCCGCCGATGGCGGTGACCCGGCCGCGCAGGGTGATCTCGCCGGTCATGGCGATGTCCTTGCGGATCGGCACGCCGGTCAGCACCGAGACGATGGCCAGGGCCATGGCGATGCCGGCCGACGGACCGTCCTTGGGCGTGGCGCCGTCGGGCACGTGCACGTGGACGTCGGTCTTCTCGAACACCGGCGGCTTGATGCCGAACGAGGTGGCGCGCGAGCGGACGTAGCTGTTGGCGGCCGAGATCGACTCCTTCATCACGTCCTTGAGGTTGCCGGTGACCGTCATGCGGCCCTTGCCCGGCATCTTCACGGCTTCGATCGTCAGGATGTCGCCGCCGAACTCGGTCCAGGCCAGACCGGTGATGATGCCGACCTGATCGACCTCGTCGGTCTCGCCGTAGCGGTACTTCTTGACCCCGGCGTACTTGGCCAGGCGCGCGTCGTCGATGGTGATCGAGTTCACCTTCTCACGCGCCAGGTCGCGCACCGTCTTGCGGGCCAGGTTGCCCAGCTCGCGCTCCAGCGACCGCACGCCGGCTTCCCGGGTGTAGTAGCGGATCAGGTCGCGGATGGCCGTCTCCGGAACGACGAACTCGCTGTCCTTCAGCCCGTGGTCCTTGGCCAGCTTGGGCAGGACGTGGCGCTTGGCGATCTCCAGCTTCTCGTCCTCGGTGTAGCCCGGGATGCGGATGATCTCCATGCGGTCCAGCAGCGGCTGGGGCATGTTCAGGCTGTTGGCCGTGGTGACGAACATCACCTGCGACAGGTCGTAGTCGACCTCCAGGTAGTGGTCGCCGAAGGTCGAGTTCTGCGACGGGTCCAGCACTTCCAGCAGGGCCGAGGCCGGGTCGCCGCGATAGTCGCTGCCCATCTTGTCGATCTCGTCGAGCAGGACGAAGGCGTTGGTGGTCTTGGCCTTCTTCATCGACTGGACGACCTTGCCGGGCATCGAGCCGATATAGGTGCGGCGGTGACCGCGGATCTCGGCCTCGTCACGCACGCCGCCGAGGCTCATGCGCACGAATTCGCGACCCGTGGCCTTGGCGATCGACTTGCCCAGCGAGGTCTTGCCCACGCCCGGAGGACCGACGAGGCACAGGATCGGACCCTTGAGCGAATTGGTCCGGGCCTGGACGGCCAGGTACTCCAGAATCCGCTCCTTGACCTTCTCCAGACCGTAGTGGTCGGCGTCGAGGATCTCCTCGCTCTCGCCCAGGTCAATCTTCTTGGTCTTGGCCTTGCCCCACGGGATCGACAGCAGCCAGTCCAGATAGTTGCGGACCACGGTGCTTTCGGCCGACATCGGGCTCATGTTGCGCAGCTTCTTCAGCTCGCCCTCGGCCTTGGCCCGGGCTTCCTTCGAAAGCTTGGTCTTCTTGATGCGCTTCTCGAGCTCGATCAGCTCGTCGCGCTGATCGTCGGGGTCGCCCAGCTCGCGCTGGATCGCCTTCATCTGCTCGTTCAGATAATACTCGCGCTGGGTCTTCTCCATCTGGCGCTTCACGCGCGAGCGGATCTTCTTCTCGACCTGCAGCACCGAGATTTCGCCCTCCATCAGGGCGAAGACCTTTTCCAGGCGCTTGGTGACGTCGAAGATTTCCAGCAGGTGCTGCTTGTCGCCGATCTTCACCGACAGGTGGGCGGCGATGCTGTCGGCCAGCTTGCCCGGCTCGGCGATCTGCGGGATCGACGCCAGGGCCTCGGGCGGCACCTTCTTGTTCAGTTTGACGTAGTTCTCAAACTGCTCGACGACCGCGCGCGACAGGGCCTCGGCCTCGGGGCCGGCGCCCTGGTCCTCGGCGACCTCGCCAACCTGGGCCTCGTAATAGGCCTCCTGTTCGGTGAAGCGCACGACGGCCGCGCGGCCCTTGCCCTCGACCAGCACCTTGACGGTGCCGTCCGGCAGCTTGAGCAGCTGCAGCACGGTGGCCAGCACGCCGACGTCATAGATGTCGCCCGGCGCCGGATCATCGTCGGCGCTGTTCTTTTGGGTGACGAGCAGGATCTGCTTGTCGCCGCGCATCACTTCCTCAAGGGCGCGGACGGATTTGTCGCGCCCCACGAACAGCGGAACCACCATGTGCGGGAACACAACAATATCCCGCAGGGGCAACACAGGAAGCGTACGGATCTCAGACATGTTTTCACTCCCGGCCGGCGCGCGAAACTCGCGCCTTGCCACGCGGACCGCCGTCACTTCAGACGATGCGCCTGAGTCGTACGGTCCGTCCGCCCGGGACTGGGCGGATGGTCGTTATTTATGTGGACCTTTTGCGACGCGGTTCAAGCGTGCTCGCCCGCCAGCGGCGACGAGTCGCGCATCGGTGGTGACGCTGGATGTTTCGGCCGCGCGACGGACTGAGCCGTGGCGGTTTCGACGACTTGGCCGCCGACGCCGCGGCATATTGTTTCTCTGCTGCGGCGCGGGAAGACGACGCTTCCCCTGAAGGCGGAGGATCTTTCGGCGCGGTGCGTCCTTCGAGGCCCGCACTGAACTCCTCATCCTGAGGTGCGAGCCGAAGGCGAGCCTCGAAGGACGCACGGCCTCGCAACCTCACGCGGAAATCCGCTGAGCTGATGGAGAGGGC
>JASGDR010000587.1:0-5274 GCA_047607095.1 Caulobacter sp. | reverse complement strand
GTCGGCAACTACGCCGCCATCACCACCTCGGGCGTGGTCAACGTGCCGATCGGCGACACCCTGGCCATCCGGGCCTCGTTCCAGCAGAGCCGCCACGATGGCTATGTCGAGTCGATCAAGAACGGTTCGGGCACCGGCGGCAACGACCGCTACGACCAGGACGACAAGTCGGCCCGCGTTCGGGTGCTGTGGGAGCCCAGCGACACCTTTTCGCTGCTGGTCAACGCCGACTACCTGCACCAGGGCGGGGCCGGCGGCGGCGACACCACCTACGGCACCAGCAAGGTCACCGGCGATCCGTGGACCTGCTACTGCTCGACCAACCTCTACCGCAACAACCGCTTCTTCAGCACCGGCGCCGAGGCCAACTGGGACCTGGGCTTTGCGACCCTGACCTACCTCGTCGGCTACAACTATTCGGAGCTTGACCGCACCGGCGAGAACGCCAGCACCGGCGCGCCCAACTACTTCTGGGGCGAGGACCACACCTGGTCGCACGAACTGCGTCTGGGCGGCGACACCGGCAAGCTGAAGTGGGTGGTCGGCCTCTACCGCTTCACCGAAGACAACAACGTCGACTTCCGCGTCTTCCTGGCGACCAATTCCTACCTGTCGTTCATCCAGCCCGAGGTCAGCGCCGAAAGCGTCGCCGTCTTCGGCCAGACCACCTACGAGGTCACCGATCGGTTCCGCGTCACCGGCGGCCTGCGCTACACCGAAGACAAGAAGGGGCGCACCGGCGGCACCTATCTGACCAACTCCAGCGGGGCGATCGTCTCGACGGTGGTGGCCAACATCGCCAGCGCCAAGTGGGACGCCACCAACTGGAAGATCGGCGCCGACTTCGACCTGACCTCGACCTCGATGCTCTATGCGAACATCGCCACGGGCTACAAGGCGGGCGGCTACTACGACGGCGTCACCGACAACGTCTACGCGCCGGAGAAGATCACCTCGTACGAGGCCGGGGTGAAGAACCGCTTCTTCGACAACCGTCTGCAGGTGAACGCCACCGCGTTCCTCTACGACTACCGCGACTTCCAGGTCAGCGCCCTGGGCACCATCGGCGGGCAGGACGCCACGGTGACCCTCAACGCCGACAAGGCCGAGGTCTACGGCCTGGAATTCGAGACCAACCTGGCCCTGACCGAGCACGACCGCATCGACGCCACGCTGGGCTGGCTGCATGCGGAGTACAAGGAGTTCGTGCTGCCGCGCGGGGACTCGTTCTCGAACAACGACGCCAACGCGACGGTGGCGGCCTGCTACAAGACCAACTATTCGGCCGCCTCGCCGCGCTCGACCGACTTCTCGGGCTGCCGCATGGCCCGCACGCCGGAATGGACCTTCAATCTCGGCTACCAGCACATCTGGGACCTGAGCATCGGCGGCTCCCTGACCGGCCGGATCCAGACCCACTACGAAAGCGCCAAGAACCTCGAGTACCACGGCTTCGCCCAGAACCGGGAAGGGGCCTTCACCAAGACTGACGTCAGCCTGACCTACGCCAGCGCCGACGATCGCTGGACCCTGCAGGGCTATGTCCGCAACCTCGAGGACGACGCGGTCCGCACCGCTTCGTCGCCCAACTCGACGACCGGCCTGGCCACCAACGGAGCCGGCGAATTCTACGCCCCGCCGCGCACCTACGGACTGCGTCTCGGCGTGACTTTCTAAGCCTCCTCACTCCCCTCGCGCCCGGTGGACCCTGCCCGCCGGGCGCGCTTTGTTTTTCGAATGACCAAGCGAGTTTAGCCGATGATCCTCGACCGCCGCCTCCTGCTCCTGGCCGCCTCGGCCGCGATCCTAGGCGGGGCGGCCTCCGCCGCGCCCAAACAACCCGAACTGGGCGTCCGCGACGGCAAGATCATCACGGTCGACGGCCTGAAGTTCCGCGACCTCGATCGCAACGGAAAGCTCGAGCCTTATGAGGACTGGCGTCTGTCTCCGGAAGCTCGCGCCGCCGACCTGACCAGGCGCATGACGCTGGACGAGAAGGCCGGCCAGATGATGCACGGCACTCTGCCGGCGACCGGTCCGATGGGCGTGGCCGGCATGGGCTCGGGCTACGACATGGCCAAGGCGACGCCGCTGGTCATCGACCGGCACGTCACCACCTTCATCACCCGTCTTTCGGGCGCGCCGGCCTTCCTGGCCGATCAGAACAACGCCATCCAGGCCGTCGCCGAGAAGGGGCGCCTGGGCGTGCCGGCGACGATCAGCACCGACCCGCGCCACCACTTCCAGTTCACGGCCGGCGCCAGCGTCGAGGCCGGCGGCTTCTCCAAGTGGCCCGAGGCTCCGGGCCTGGCCGCCATCGGCGACGCCGCGCTGGTCAAGCGCTTCGGCGACGTCGCCCGCCAGGAGTACCGCGCCGTCGGCATCCATCAGGCCCTGTCGCCGATGGCCGACCTGTCGACCGAGCCGCGCTGGCCGCGGACCAACGGCACCTTCGGCGAGGACGCCGATCTGGTCGGCAAGATGACCAAGGCCTATATCCAGGGCTTCCAGGGCGGCGACACCGGCCTTGCGGGCGACGGCGTATCGGCCGTCGTCAAGCACTGGGTCGGCTACGGCGCTTCGGCCAAGGGCTTCGACGGCCACAACAGCTACGGCCGCTACGCCGTCTTCCCCAAGGGCCAGTTCGACCTGCACGTCAAACCGTTCGACGAGGCGTTCTCGGCCGGCGTCGTCGGCGTCATGCCGACCTACGCCATCCTGCAGGGCGTGGAGCTCGAAGGCACGGCCCTGGAACCGGTCGCGGCCGGTTTCTCCAAGCAGCTTCTGACCGACCTGCTGCGGGTAAAGCACGGCTTCAAGGGCGTGGTGGTTTCCGACTGGGCCATCACCAACGATTGTGGCGAGACCTGCCGCAACGGCTTCCCGGCCGGCGTGCGTCCCAGCTTCGAAGGCTTCTCCACCGCCTGGGGCGTCGAGGATCTGGCCAAGATCGACCGCTACGCCAAGGGCGTGAACGCGGGCCTCGACCAGTTCGGCGGCGTCGAGGACACGGCCGAACTCGTGGCCGCCGTGAAGGCGGGCAAGATCACCGAGGCCCGCATCGACGAGTCCGTGAAGCGCATCCTGGTCGTGAAGTTCGAGCAGGGCCTGTTCGAGAACCCCTATGTCGATCCGAAGGCCGCGACGGCCGTGGTTGGTTCGAAGACCTTCGTCGCCGAGGGACAGGCGGCCCAGAGCGCGGCCCTGACCCTGCTGGAGAACAAGAACGGCCTGCTGCCGCTGAAGGCCGCCGGCCGCAAGGTCTGGCTGAAGGGCGTCTCGTCCGAGGTCGCCAAGGCCTACGGCTTGACGCCGGTCGAGGATCTGGCCCAGGCCGATCTCGCCATTATCCGCGCGGCGACGCCGTTCGAGACCCTGCACCCGAACTACACCTTCGGCAGCTTCCAGCACGAGGGCGATCTGTCCTTCAAGGACGGCGCCGCCGACTACGAGGCCATCAAGGCCGCCTCGGCCAAGGTGCCGACCATCGTCAGCGTCTATCTCGACCGCCCGGCGATCCTGACCAACGTCCGCGACAAGGCCGCCGTGCTGATCGGCGATTTCGGCGCCAACGACGAGGCCTTCCTCGACGCGGTGACCGGCAAGGCGCACGCCCGCGGCAAGCTGCCCTTCGAACTGCCCTCGTCGATGACCGCCGTCGAACAACAGGCGGAAGACGCCCCGCACGACAGCGAAAAGCCGCTCTACCCCATCCACTACGGCCTGACCTACTGAGAGAGACCGCGACCATGATCCGTCTAACGACCGCCGCCAGCATCGCGGCCCTCTCCCTGGCCGCCGGCGCCGCTCAAGCCCAGGCTCCGGCCCAACCGTGGATGAACGCCAAGCTCTCGCCCGACGAACGCGCGGCCCTGCTGGAGAAGGAACTGACCCTCGACGAACGCATCGGCCTGGTGCACGGCCCGATGTCGATGCCGATCTTCGGCATCAAGAAGCCCGAGGGCGCGATCGGCTCGGCCGGCTACATCCCCGGCATCCCGCGCCTGGGCGTGCCGGCCCTGCAGGAAAGCGACGCCAGCCTCGGCGTCACCAATCCGCTCGGCGTGCGTCCGGGCGACGGCGCGACGGCCCTGGCCTCGGGCCTGTCGCTGGCCGCCACCTTCAATCCGAAGCTCGCCTATGACGGCGGGGCGGTGGTCGGCCGCGAAGCGCGCGCGAAAGGTTTCAACGTCCAGCTGGCCGGCGGCGTGAACCTGGCCCGCGACCCGCGCAACGGCCGCAACTTCGAATATCTCGGCGAGGATCCGTGGCTCGCCGCCAACCTGGCCGCCGCCCAGATCAAGGGCATCCAGGACCAGGGGATCGTCTCGACGATCAAGCACTTCTCGCTGAACGGCCAGGAGACCAGCCGCCACTTCGCCAATTCGGTGATCGACGAGGCCGCGCATCGCGAGAGCGACCTCCTGGCCTTCCAGATCGCCATCGAGAAGGGGCAGCCCGGCTCGGTGATGTGCGCCTACAACCTCGTCAACGGCGACTACAGCTGCGGCAATCCCCACCTGCTCAACGACGTCCTGAAGGGCGACTGGGGCTACAAGGGCTGGGTGATGTCGGACTGGGGCGCGGTCCACGCCACCGACTACATCGTCAAGGGCCTGGACCAGCAGTCGGGCGAGCAACTGGACGCCAAGATCTGGTTCGGCGAGCCGCTGAAGGCCGCCGTCGAGAAGGGCGAGATCCCGGCCGCGCGCCTGTCCGACGCCAGCCGCCGCATCCTGCGCTCGATGTTCGCCGCCGGGCTGTTCGACAAGCCGGTGACCCCGGGCGGCGCCATCGACTACGACGCCAACGCCGAGATCGCCCGCGCCGCGGCGACCGAGGGCGTGGTGCTGCTGAAGAACCGTGAGGGCCTGCTGCCGCTGGCCGCGAGCGCCAAGACCATCGCCGTGATCGGCGGCCACGCCGACGCCGGCGTGCTGTCGGGCGGCGGCTCCTCGCAGGTGGTGCCTCCGGGCGGCGCCAAGCGCGTCGTGCCGTTGGGCGGCGAGGGCATGATGGGCGCCTTCCGCAGCCAGTACTTCAACGGCTCCTCGCCGCTGGCCGCGATCCGCAAGGCCGCGCCGGACGCCAAGGTCACCTTCGACGACGGCCGCTACATCGCCTCGGCCGTCGCCGCCGCCAAGGCCGCCGACATCGTGGTGGTGTTCGGCAATCAGTGGATGGGCGAGGGCGAGGACGCCTACGATCTGGCCCTGCCCAACGGCCAGGACGACCTGATCGCCGCCGTGGTCGCCGCCAACCCCAACGCCGTGG
>JASGDR010000586.1:0-14342 GCA_047607095.1 Caulobacter sp. | reverse complement strand
GCCAGCAGGGCCATGAACACGATGGCCGGCGCGACCAGGCACAGGGCCATGATCAGAAGCCGTCGCCGCACGGTGGGCGGGCCGGCCGCGGTGGGTGCTGCGTCGACCTGGGTCATGTCTCTGGCCAAAACGCGACCGGCTCCAACTTGAGGTGGAAGGAGAGAAAGGCGCGCCGTCCGGTCGGTCAAGCTCCCCGCGACATCCCGTCGCGGCCCCTGGTTAGCCCGCGGATGGCGGCGCCGTCGAGGCGCGCAGGGTCGGTTCGAACGGCGGCAGTCGGTCGGCCCGCGCCATAGCCTGCCGGGAACGGCGGGAGATCAGGAGCCGTCGGCGCCCCCGCCCAGCCGCTCCAGCAGCGCATCGCGATAGGTCCGGCTGGTCACCACCTCGCCGCCGCCGGTCATGGTCAGCCGCCAGGAGCCGTCCGACAGCGGCTGGGCCTCGCGCACGTGGGCCAGATTGACCAGGGACGAGCGGTGGGCGCGGGCGAAGAGCCTGGGATCGAGGCGCGCCTCCAGGCCTTGCAGCGTGGCGCGCAGCAGGCCTTCGCGGCCGGCCCAGTGGACGACGACGTAGTTGTCGGCCGCGCCGAACCATTCCACCGCCGAGATCTCGACCGGGATGCGGCGCGCGCCGGACATCACCATCAGCCGCTCGGCCTCGGCGGGAGGCGCGACGGCGCGGGCCTGCGCGAGGGCGGCTTCCAGCAGGGCGTTGCGGGCCCGGGCCTCGGCGGCGCGGCGGTGGTGGACGGCCGCCAGCCCGACGGCGACGACGGCCGAATAGAGCAGCAGGCAGACCGGCGTGCGCCCCAGCATCCGCGCGGAAAGGTCGCCCGCGCCCAGATAGGCCTGGTCGATCAGGCTGGAGATCGCCGCTTCGATCGGAACCACGACGACGCCCGCCAGGAAGCTCGCCGCCACGCCGCGCGCTCCCGCCCCGAACCGGCGTAGGACCAGCCAGACGACCGCCGCCGCCGGCAGCCAGGCGGCGTAGATCGATCCTTGCCACAGCATGGAGGGAACGACGCCCAGGACCTCGCCGCGGTCGGCCGCGAACCGGCGCGCGAACCAGGCGGCGCTGACCGTGGTCATGGTCCAGCTGTAGGCGGTGAAGGCCCAGACCCAGGCGCGGGTCGGGGCCGTCCTCAAGCCGGCGAGCACAAGCGCCGCCGCCGGACGACCAGCACCGCGATCCAGCCCATGGCCAGCGGTTGGAACAGCAGGGTCGGCCAGAGCTGGCTCCATGGCGTCGGCAGGAAGGTCAGGAAGTTGCCCGAGAAGGCGCTGATCACCGCCCCGTAGGCGCACAGCATCTTCGCTAGATGCTCGTAGGTCCAGAGGTCGGGCGAGAACGGCCGGTCGGTCGGACGGGCGAACCGCCAGAGGTCCCAGCCGCCGAAGGCGAAGGCGGCGTAGGCCAGGGCCAGGGTCGGCATGCGCGGGCTCTCCGAGGCGCCGGTCAGCAGCTGGGCCACGACCCAGGCGCCGACGGCGATCACGGCCAGGGCCGCCGCCCAGTCCAGCGGCCGGGCGCGCTGGGTCGGGTCGAGGTCGGGCCGCTTGCGGCCCAGCACCCGCAGGCCCGAGAACAGGCCGATGCTGGCCGTCGCCGACAGGGCGGCGAAATAGGCGCTGAAGCGCAGGATCGTCATCACCCAGGCCGCCGCCAGCAGCGTTCCCATCAACGCCGCATAGACCCGTCCCGACAATCTGTGCAGGCGCGAGCCCTTGCGGCTCAGCAGGGGAACGAGGCCGGCGGCGACGGCGGCGAAGCCGCAGGCCACGTGCAGGGCGAGGGCGGGGGAGAAGAGGCTGTCCATGGCCGCCGTGGTGGGCGTCCGAGAGGCGCCGAGAAAGCGCCCTGGGGCGGACGGCGGCGGACGGGGGTGAATCGGGAGAGGGCCGGCGGCTGGGGCGGATCGATATTCGGCGGCTGGGGCGAAAACCTCGTCCTTCGACAGGCTCAGGATGAGGTTTTTCTGCTGCCGAGGGCCTGTAATATGGTCCTCATCCTGAGCTTGTCGAAGGACGAGGACCACGCGCCGCCCCTCAGTCCTCGATCGCCTCGATCCCTTGCGCGTCGAGGACGCTACAAACCGCGCATAAATCGCCGGACGGCAATTCTTGAACTTGGGTTTTTCGACCCCAGATCCATGACGGGCGAGGGCGAGCCGGTCAGGCCGCCTCGTATTCCCCCAGCCAGGTTTCGATCGTCGCGTAGAGCACGTCCTTCTGGATCGGCTTGGCCACGTGGTCGACCATGCCGGCCTCGCGGCACTGGGCGATCTGCTGGGGCAGGGCGTCGGCGCTCATGGCGATGATCGGCACGGCGCCGAACGGGCCGGGCAGGGCGCGGATGGCGCGCGTGGCGCTCAGGCCGTCCATGCCGGGCATGTGGATGTCCATCAGAACGACGTCGAAGCCGCCGGCCCGCGCCAGCTCGACCGCCTGCCGGCCGTTCTCGGCCATGATCACCTCGCAGCCGGCCAGGGTCAGGAAGGCGCCGCCGATCTCGCGGTTCATCGGGTGGTCGTCGACCAGCAGCACGCGGGTTCCGGCGATCCGGCCGAAGGCGGCCAGGGGCGTTTCACGCGGGGGCGCGCAAGGCTCGGCCGAAAGCTCGATCCAGAAGGTCGAGCCCTGGTCGGCCCGGGCCTCCATGCCGATGCGGCCGCCCATCAGCTCGACCAGCGCCTTGCTGATCGCCAGGCCCAGCCCCGCGCCGCCGAAAGCCCGCGTGACCGAGCTGTCGCCCTGCGAGAAGCGCTGGAACAGGCGCTCGCGCAGCTGCGGCGGCACGCCGATGCCGGTGTCGCTGACCTCGATGCGCAGGTGGTCGCGCTCGGGCCCGGGCGCGACGGTCAGGCGTGCGGTCACCGCGCCGGCCGGGGTGAACTTGACGGCGTTGTTGAGCAGGTTGAGCAGCACCTGGCGCAGGCGGGCGGCGTCCAGGCCGTGGTGGCGCCCGGTGTCGCCGGCGATCTCGATGTCCAGCGTCAGGCCCTTGGCCTGGGCGTCGTGCGCGACGATGGCGGCCGCGTCGCGCAGCACGTCCTCGGCGCTGGCCGGGGCGATCTCCAGCTCGACGCGGCCCGCCTCGACGCGCGAGAAGTCGAGCACGTCGTTGACCAGGGTCAGCAGGGCCCCGCCGGAGCCGTCGATCAGGGCCACGTGGCGGCGGGCCTCGGGAGCCAGGTCGTCGCGGTCGGCCAGCAGGCGGGTGAAGCCCAGCACGCTGTTCAGCGGCGTGCGGATCTCGTGGCTCATGGTGGCCAGGAACTCGGTCTTGGCCAGGCTGGCGGCCTGGGCGCGGGCCTGGGCGCGGCGCGCCAGGGCCTGGCGACGCACCAGAAGCCGTTTCAGGCGCTGCTGGTTGGCCAGCACCAGGGCGGCGGCCAGGCAGGTGAAGAACAGGGCGCTGACCAGGAACTGCAGGGCGTGGGCGCGCTCGGACGCCTGGGCCCGGGTGGCGGCTTCGGCGACGATGCCCAGCACGCTCAGCGGGGTGGCGATCGCGGCGGTGATCAGGGTCGACCAGGCCGCGCCCTTGGGACCCAGCCGGAAGGCCACCAGCACGCCGGCTGGAAACACCAGGAAGGGCAGGGTGTGGCCGGGGCGGCCGAAAGCGACCCCGGCGGCGACGGCCACCGCCGCGTAGCAGGCGGCCTTCTCCCAGGGCGACCGCTCGAAGCCGCGCTTCATCCGTGGATCGAACAGGATCAGGGCCGCGGGCAGGCCGACGGTCATGCCCAGGATGTTGATGAACAGCCAGTTCTTGATCAGCACGGGCAGGGGCGCGTGCAGCATCGGCGCGGTGGCCAGGGCCCCGATCACGGCCAGGATCACGGTCACCGGCAGGGCCAGGCTCACCGCCCGCACCGCCTGGCCCAGGTTCTTCAGCCGCGGCGGTCCGCCGAAGGTTCTGGACAGCACGAGGGCGATCAGCACCGCCTCGGCCGAGTCCAGAGTCGTGAACAGCAGCGTCATGGCCGGCGGCGTGCCGCCCAGGCCGTCGAGCAGCAGGTGACAGGCGGCGCTGACCAGCAGCAGGATCAGGCTCCGTCCGGGCGTCAGCAGGGTCAGGCCGGCGGCCAGCAGGCCGTTGCAGGGCCACATCGAGGCCATGCCCGAAGGGCCCCGGGTCATCAGGTCGCAATAGGCGATGGCGACGGCGTAGGCGGCGATGAGCTGGAGCAGCAGGCGGGTCTGGCCCGCCTCGCCCTCGAAACGCTTTACTGCAAACATGACGCGGTATCCGCCCGTCCCGTTCGATATCGCGGGCAAGGTCGCGTCGAACCCCGCCTATTCCGTTAAGGCGCGGTCGATTTCGACTCAAAATGGGAAAGTTTCAGGCCCGCAGGCCTTCAAGCGCGGCGATCAGCGCCGAAAACGCCTCCGGCGGGGCGTCGCCGTCGGCCAGGAGCAGGTCGTCGAGATCGCGGGCCAGCTCGGTCACCTCGGCGTAGCCGAACACCCCGGCCGCGCCGGCCAGGCGGTGGACGACGTAGTGACGGTCCTTGATCGAGGCCTCGGCGGAGCGCAGCAGCGCCAGGTCCTCGCCGACGCGGGCGAGGAACTTGGCGCGCAGCGGGGCGAGGGGATCGGTCATCGCGCCAGGATCGCCCGCACGTCCTGGGCCAGGGTCATCGGATCGAAAGGCTTGGTGATGACGTCGGCCGCGCCGAAGCCCAGCAGGCGGGCGCGCTCATCGGCCTGGGCGCGGGCGGTGATGAAGATGACCGGCGTCCCGTCGATGTCGCCCCTTTCACGAAGCTTGGCCAGCACCGCCGGGCCGTCCATGTCGGGCATCATCACGTCCAGCAGCACCACGTCGGGGCGCCAGGCGTCGCGGTCGAGCATGGCGAAGGCCTCGGCTCCGCCGTCGGCCGCCCGCACTTCGATGCCCGGATCCAGCTCCAGAGAAAAGGTCGCCACCTCGCGGATGTCGGCCTCGTCGTCGACGTACAGGAGCTTCAGGTCGGTCATCGGCGTCTCTTGGAATCGGCGTCCGAGGCGAGCTTGCGCACAGTTCGGGCCAGCTGGTCCAGCGTGGTCTTGGACTTGGTCAGCACCGCGTCGACCGAGGCCGCCAGGGCCTTGTCCTCCAGGGGCTGGGCCGAGAACACGATGACCGGCACCGGCTGGTCGCCGTCGTGCAGGTCGCCCAGCAGCTCGACGCCGTTGCCGTCGCCCAGGCCCAGGTCGAGGATCACCACGTCGGGACGGGACAGCGACAGCGCCGCGCGGCCGGCCCGCACGCTTTCGGCGTGGCGGACGAGGCAGCGGTCCTGCAGGGCGTCGCGGACCACGGCGTGGACGTCGGCGTCGTCCTCGACATGCAGCACCTCGATGCGGCGGGCGTCGGCGTGGCCGTTGACCGCGCGATGGACGGCGGTGCGCAACCGGTCGAAGTCGATGGGCTTCTGCAGCCAGTCGACGACGTCCAGCGCCTCGCCCCGGCCCTCGGCGGCCTCGGCCGAGATCACCAGGGCGGGAATGTCGCGGGTGGTCGCGTCGGCGCGCAGGCGGCGCAGCAGGTCGAGGCCGCTGCCGTCGGGCAGGCGCACGTCGGTGATGAAGGCGTCGAAGCCGCCGACTTCCAGAACCGCGCTGGCCGAGGCGACGTCGCCGACGGTATGGACGCGGGCCCCGGTCTCGCGCAGGGCCTGCGACAGGATCTCGGCGATGTCGGGATCGTCCTC
Organism: Caulobacter sp.; assembly: GCA_047607095.1. Taxonomy (GTDB): domain Bacteria; phylum Pseudomonadota; class Alphaproteobacteria; order Caulobacterales; family Caulobacteraceae; genus Caulobacter. The sequence continues at coordinate 8,638 of JASGDR010000586.1, read as the reverse complement.
GCACAGCAGGATGCGGGCGGCGCCGTTGCTCGCCTCGATGACGCGCGGGCGGGTCTCGATCGTCGCCAGCTCGAACTGGAACGTGGCGCCCTGGCCGGGCTCGGACTCGAACCACAGCCGGCCGCCGTGGCGCTGGATGATCTCGCGCGAGATGGCCAGGCCCAGGCCCGTGCCGCCCTTCTGGCGGGTGTCGGAGGCGTCGGCCTGGGCGAACTTCGAGAAGATGCGGTCTCGGAAGGCCTCGGGCACGCCGGGTCCGTGGTCGCGCACGCAGAAGCGCAGGACGTCGGGACGCGGCGCGTGGACCCGCACCTCGACCACGCCGCCGGCCGGCGAGAACTTGGCGGCGTTCGACAGCAGGTTGGCGGCGACCTGGCTCAGGCGGTCGGCGTCGCCGCGCACGAACGGCAGGTCGCGCGCGACGTCGAGGCTGAAGCTCACGCCCATTTGGCCGCCCAGGCCGCCCATGCCGTCCACCGCCCGCTGGGCCAGGTCGCCCAGGTCCAGCGGCTGGAGGTCGAACTCCATCTGGCCGGACTCGATCTTCTCGATGTCGAGGATGTCGTTGATCAGCCGCACCAGCCGCTGGCAGTTGTTGTGGGCGATGCCCAGCAGGCGGCTCGCGCGCTCGGGCAGGGCGCCGGCCGCGCCGCCGACCAGCAGGCCCAGCGACCCGGCGATCGAGGTCAGCGGCGTGCGCAGCTCGTGGCTGACGGTCGAGACGAACTCGGCCTTCAGCTTCTCCACCCGGCGACGCTCGGAGATGTCGCGCACCGAGGCCGCGATGCGCTCGCCCTCGGGCAGGCGCACCAGGCCGATCGAGGCTTCGACCGGGAAGGTGGCGCCGTCGGCGCGGCGGCCGGTGAACTCGCGCAGCACGCCCTTGGAGAGATCGTCGCCCGCGGCGAGCTGCTGGACGAACAGCTGCCCGCGGTCGGGCATGTCGAGGAACTGCGACAGCGCCCGGCGGATCAGTCCCTCGCGCGGAAGGCCGAACATGGACTCGGCGGCCTTGTTGACGGTCTCGATCGTGCCGCTGGGATTGAGCGTGACGATGGCGTCCTGGGCGTTGTCGAGAATGGCGTCGAGGCGTCCGGCCGTGGCCTGGGCGACGGTGAACAGCTGCTGGCGGGCGCGGATCTGCCGCGACAGCAGCAGGAAGGCGGCCAGCAGGAACACCACCAGCACCACGAACAGGGTCTGGGTCAGGCGTTCGGTGCGCAGGGTCAGGGCGTCGGTGGCGGCGACCCGGCGGTCGAGCGCGGCCTTGTCGGCGGCCTGCAGTTCGGAGACCACGACGCGGATCTCGTCCATGACGACCTTGCCCTTGCCGCTGGAGACGAGGGCGCGGGCGGCGTCCTCGCCGTCTTCGCGGCGCAGGCGGATGCCTTCGGCCATGGTTTCGCGCTTGCGGGCGATCAGGGCTTCCAGGCGGTCGAAGGCCGGATCGTCCTTGGCGTCCTGCCCGCCCGTGTCGCGCTCGCGCATCGCCCGCAGGTCGGCCAGCTGGCTGGGCAGGCGGCGCAGGGCGGCGTCGTAGGGCTCCAGGAAGCGGTCCTGGCCGGTGATGACGAAGCCGCGCTGTCCGGTTTCGGCGTCCTGCATCAGCGAGAACACCGTCTGCAGCTCCATGCGCTGATCGTAGGAATGATCGACCGCCTGACGCAGCACGCGGCCGCGCGTGAACTCGCGCTGGATCTCCCAGGTGGTCAGCAGCAGCAGCAGCGGCGCCACCACCAGTCCCAGGATGACGGAGATCAGCAGGCCGCGCTGTTCGCGGCGCAGGAGGAAGCTGGTCATGGACGGAAGGTTCCTCGCGGGCTTTCGACTCGCACCTTAGGGCCGGTGGCGGGGGCGACTCAACGCGGCATTCGATCCTGCCTCTCCACCCGACGTTGACTTACCCCGGGTCACGCCGAAAACCTTGTTATCCGGAAGGCCGCGCAGACGGTCTCCGAGAGGGCCAATGGGAGAGCCGTGATGACGCAGAACGCCGTCGATTTCGCCCGCATGCCGACCTTGGGCGACGTTCCCCGCTATCACGCGCAGGTGCGGCCCGACGCCGTCGCCTTCGCCTTCGAGGGACGCGAGACCAGCTTCGCCGCCCTCGACCGGCATGCCAGCCAGATCGCCAGGGCTCTGCTGGCCGAAGGCCTGAAGCCCGGCGACCGCATCGCCTATGTCGGCAAGAACAGCGACCACTATTTCGAGCTGCTGCTGGGCGCGGCCAAGGCCGGCGTGGTCATGGCCCCGATCGGCTGGCGCCTGGCCCCGGCCGAGATCGCCTACATCGTCGCCGACACCGAGGCCAGGATGGTCTTCGTCGGTCCCGAACTGGTCGATCACGTGGGCGAGGTGGCCAAGCTGCTGGAAGGGCCCCGGCCGCCCGTCGTGGCGATGGAGGGCGCCGCGGGGAGCGACCTGCCGACCTACCCGGCCTGGCGCGACGCCCAGGACGACGGCGATCCGGCGGTGCCGCTGGCGTCGTCCGACGTGGTGCTGCAGCTCTACACCTCGGGCACGACCGGCAAGCCCAAGGGCGCGATGCTGACCCACGACAACCTGCTGGCCATGCGCAAGGCGGCCGCCGAACAGACGGCGATGCCGTGGAACGTCTGGGGACCCGACGACGTCAGCCTGGTGGCCATGCCCGTGGCCCACATCGGCGGCACGGGCTGGGGTCTCGTGGGCCTGTTCAACGGCGCCAAGGGCGTGGTGGCGCGCGAGTTCGATCCGACCAGGGTGCTCGACTTCATCGAGCACGACCGGGTGTCGAAGATGTTCCTGGTGCCGGCGGCGCTGCAGATCGTGGTGCGCCAGCCGCGCGCCCGCGAGATCGACTATTCGCGGCTGAGCTACATCCTCTACGGCGCGGCTCCGATCCCGCTGGACCTGCTGCGCGAGAGCATCGAGGTGTTCGGCTGCGGCTTCGTCCAGCAGTACGGCATGACCGAGACCACCGGCACGGTTGTCTACCTGCCGCCGGAGGACCACGATCCGGCCGGCAACACCCGCATGCGCTCGGCCGGCCTGCCGATGCCGGGCGTGGAATTGCGCATCCTCGACGAGGCCGGGCGCGGCCTGCCCGCGAACACCGTCGGAGAGATCGCCGTGCGCAGCGCCTCGAACATGGCCGGCTACTGGAAGCTGGACGCGGCCACCGCCGCGACCATCGACGCCGACGGCTGGCTGCGCACCGGCGACGCCGGCTATCTGGACGACGATGGCTACCTCTTCATCCACGACCGGGTGAAGGACATGATCGTCTCCGGCGGCGAGAACATCTATCCGGCCGAGGTTGAAAGCGCCGTCTACGGCCATCCGCACGTGGCCGAGGTGGCGGTGATCGGCGTGCCTGACGACAAGTGGGGCGAGGCGGTCAAGGCGGTGGTCGCGCCCAAGCCCGGCGTCACGCCCGATCCGGACGACATCATCGCCTTCGCCCGCACGCGGATCGCGCACTTCAAGGCCCCCAAGAGCGTCGACTTCGTGCCGGCCTTGCCGCGCAACGCCTCGGGCAAGATCCTGCGCCGTCAGCTGCGGGAACCCTACTGGGCGGGGCGCGAACGACGGGTGAACTGATGGCCGATCCCCTTTCCCGGGCCGCCGCGCGGCTGCTGACGCCGGACGGGGGGCCGGCGATCGACTTTTCCACCCCGCCGGGCGCGGCCGCGCTGATCGGTCCGGACTCGGTGTCGTGGCGGGTGTTCAAGAACCCGGTCTCGCTGTTCGTCGGCGGGATCACGGCGGTGATCCTCGAACTGGCCGAACCTCGGGTGCGCTCGGGCGTCTGGGATCATTCCAGCTTCAAGGCCGAGCCGCTCAAGCGCCTCAAGCGCACGGGCCTGGCCGCGATGGTCACGGTCTACGGCCCGCGCGACGTCGCCGAGAAGATGATCGCCGGGGTGGTGCGGATGCATGGCCACGTCACCGGCGAGACGCCGGGCGGCGTCGCCTACCAAGCCAACGACCCCGTTCTGCTCGACTGGGTGCAGGCCACGGCCAGCTTCGGCTTTATCGAGGCCTATCACGCCTACGCCCAGCCGCTGACCCCGGCCGAGCGCGACGCCGCCTTCGCCGAGGCCGCTCCGGGCGCGCGGCTCTACGGCGCCGCCGGCGCGCCGACCAGCGAGGCGGCGTGGAGGCGGCAGCTGGCTCTGATGCTGCCCAGCCTGGAGCCGTCGGACATCGTCTTCGAGTTCCTCGACATCATGACGTCCACCCCGCTGCTGCCGGGGCCGCTGCGGCTGATCCAGAAGCCGCTGGTGCGGGCGGCGGTGGACATCACCCCGGTCGAGGCGCGCGCGCGGCTGGGCCTGGGCGAGGCCTGGAGCCTGAACGGCGTCGAGCGACGGCTGGTGCGGCTGGCGGGGGCGAGCGCCGACAGGGTGCCGATCAAGGGCTCGCCGGCCGTGGAGTCGTCGCGCCGCATGGGCCTGCCCGAGGACTACCTCTATCGCCGCCGGGCCGCCTGAGGCAGTCTCGTCCCCAGAAGAAAACCATGACCTGGGGAGGGCATGATGAGCGAGCTTGAGGCCCAATCTTCCAAGAAAGCTGCGCCTTGGCACCTGTGGCTGGTGGGCGTCGTCGCGGTGCTGTTCAACGCCATCGGCGTCTTCGACTTCGTGATGAGCATGGCGCAAGGGCCGGCCTACATGGCGAGCGCCGGCATGACGCAGGCCCAGATCGATCATTACCAGCGCATGCCGGGATGGATGACGGCAGTGTGGGCGATCGGCGTGTTCGGGGCCTTCGCCGCCTCGGTGCTGATCCTGCTGCGCCGAAAGATCGCCGCGCCGGTGTTCGCGCTGTCGCTGGCGGCGTTCCTGCTGAGCCTGTTCTACACCTACGTCCTCACTGACGGCGGCAAGGTGATGGGGTCGCAGATGGCGATCACCAGCGCGGTGATCGCCGTGCTGCTGGCGCTGTTCATGCTGTACGCTTGGTGGCAGGGGCGGAGGGGCGTGCTGCGCTGAACGGACTCTTCATCCGTAAAATCCCCGCGACAGCGGAGGTGGCGGATCGGGGAGCGGGTCGGCTCAGGCCAGCGCCGACGCCAGCAACGCCGCCGCGAAGGCGACCAGCCCGGCGAGCGTCGAGGCCACGGTCCAGCTGCGGAACGTCTCGGTCTCCGACAGGCCCAGATACTGGCCGACCAGCCAGAAGCCGGCGTCGTTGACGTGGCTGACCACGGTGGCGCCGGCCCCGACGCCGATCACCACCAGGGCGATCTGGTTCGCATCCAGGCCCGCCGCCGACACCAGCGGCGCGGCCAGGCCCGCGGCGGCGACCATGGCCACGGTGGCCGAGCCCTGGGCGACGCGCATGATCGCGGCGATGAGAAAGCCGAAGACGAGGGGCGAGAGGCGCGCGCCCTCGACGGCGGCGGTCAGGTGGGCGCCGGCGCCGCTGTCGATCAGCACCTGCTTGAAGGCCGCCCCGGCCCCGATGACCAGGGCGATGGCCCCGGCCGGCTCCAGCGCCCGTCCGGCGATCGCCAGCAGGCGCCGCCGCTCGACCCCGCGCCGGCGCAGCAGCGCCCAGGCGTAGCCGCAGGCCGCGGCCAGGGCGACGAACGGGTGACCGAAGAACTCCAGCGCGGCGCGCGTTGGTCCTTCCGGCAGAGCGGCGTGGGCCACGGCGCCGGCGACGATCAGGACGAGCGGGGCCAGCATGCCGATCAGCGCCGGCCACAGGCCGATCAGGGCCGCCTGGCTTCCGTCGTCCGCGACGGGCGAGGTCTCGGGCGCGGCATAGACCCCCTTGCGGAAGGCGAGGAGGGCGTAGAGCGGTCCGGCGATCAGCACGGCCGGGATCCCGCAGGCCAGGCCCCACAGGGCGATGCGGCCATAGTCGGCGTGCAGCAGTTCGGCGGCGGCGACCGGGCCGGGATGCGGCGGCAAGAGGCCGTGCATCACCGCCAGGCCCGCCAGCACCGGCAGGGCGATGAAGGCGACGGCCTTGCCCGAGCGCTGGGCCACGCCCAGCATCAGCGGCGCCAGGATGATCAGGGCGACGTCGAAGAAGAGCGGGATGCCGACCAGGATCCCGATGGTCGCCAGCGCCCAGGGCGCGCGGCGCACGCCGAAGCGGTCGAGCAGGGCGCGGGCCATGACGGCGACCCCGCCGCCGGCCTCGAGCAGGGCGCCGAAGATCGAGCCCAGGCCCAGGATCACGGCCACGAAGCCCAGGGCCTCGCCCGCGCCCTTCTTCACCGAGGCCAGCACCGCAGCCGGCTCGGCCCCGAAGGCGATCCCGGCGGCGATAGCCGTCAGCAGCAGGGCGAAGAAGGCGGGCAGGCGCAGCTTGAGCGTGGCGAACACCACCAGGGCGACCCCGGCGGCGACGACCAGCAGGGTCCAGAGCGGCCCGCTCACGCTATGCTCACGGGGGTGGGGATCGCCGTCGCCGGATCGCGGCCCTTGCCCGGGGCGGTGATGGTGAAGGCGCCCCTCAGCCTGATGTCGGCCGACGAGGACCCGACCATCACCTCGATCCTTCCCGCCTCGATCACCCAGCCCGCCGGGCTCCAGATCGCCAGCTGGGCGGGCGTCAGGGTGAAGGCGACGCGCTTGCGCTCGCCCGGCGCCAGGGTGGCCCGGACGAAGCCGCGCAGCTCCTTGACCGGCCGGGCGACGCCGGCGACCGGGTCGCGGACATAGAGCTGCACCACCTCGTCGGCGGTCACGGCGCCGGTGTTGGCCACCGTCAGGGCGATCTTCACGGCCCCGTCCGGCGCGACGGTCTCGCGGTCGAGCACGAGGTCTGAATAGGCGAAGGGCGCGTAGCTCAGACCATGGCCGAACGGGAACAGCGGCCCGATGTCGACATCGTGGTAGCGGGCGGTGTCCTTGGCGAGGTCCGGATCGGCGGGGCGGCCGGTGGGAGTGTGGGCGTAGAAGCTCGGCGACTGGCCGACGGCGCGCGGGAAGCCGACGGGCAGGCGGCCGCCCGGGGCCGCCTTGCCGAACAGGATGTCGGCAAGGGCGGGGCCCGCCTCGACGCCGAGGAACCAGGTGGCCAGCACGGCCGGCGCCGTCTCCAGCACCTCGGGCGCGACCAGAGGGCGGCCGGACGGCAGCAGCGCGACGACGGGCCTGCCGGTCGCCAGCACCGCGCGGGCGAGAGCGCTCTGCGCGCCGGGCAGCGACAGGTCCGAGCGGCTGCGGGACTCGCCGCTGTGGTCGAAGTCCTCGCCGACCATCAGAAGCACCAGGTCGGCGGCCTTGGCGGCCTCGACGGCGGCGGGAACGCCGCTTTCGTCGGTGCTGCGGGGCGACGCGCCGGCCACATGGACGATCTCGGTTCCGGCCGGGGCGGCGGCCTGCAGGGCCGGCAGCAGCGGGGCGACGTCGGCGGCCTGGCCGCGCGCCTTCCACGAGCCGAGCTGCGAGAGGCTGTCGGTCGCCAGGGCGCCGATGACGGCGATCTTCCTGGCGGTCGGCGCGATCGGCAGCAGGCCGCCGTCGTTCTTCAGCAGCACCACGGCCTTGCGCGCCGCCTCGCGGGCGACGGCGCGATGCTCGGGGCCGAGGAAGATCGTCTTCTCCCGCTCGACGTCGCCGAAGCGGTAGGGATCGTCGAACAGGCCCAGGCGCATCTTGGCGGTCAGGATCCGCGCCACCGCTTGGTCGAGCAGCGGCAGGAGGGAGGAATCGGCGGCGATCGCCGTCTTCAGGTGGGCGGCGTAGACGCCGCTGGCCATGTCCATGTCGACCCCGGCCTTCAGGGCCAGCGCCGCCGCCTGGGCCGGTGTCTCGGCGATCCCGTGATTGATCAGTTCGAGGACGGCGTTCCAGTCGCTGACCACCAGGCCGGGCCAGGTCCACCGGGTCTTGAGCACGCCGCGCACCAGGGCGGCGTTGGCGGTGGTCGGCGCGCCGTTCAGGTCGTTGAAGGCGGTCATCATCGTACCGGAGCCCGCCATCGCCGCCGCATGAAAAGGCGGCAGGTAGACCTCGTTCAGCGTGCGGTCCGACAGTTCGGCGCTGTCGTAGTCGCGCCCGCCCGCCGCCGCGCCGTAGGCGCCGAAGTGCTTGGCGCAGGCCAGGATCGAGTCCTTGCCGCCCAATCCCTTGCTTGCGGGGGTGTCGCCCTGGAAGCCGCGCACCTGGGCAGCGGCCATCACCGAGCCGAGGTAGGGGTCCTCGCCGGCCCCCTCGACGATGCGGCCCCAGCGCGGGTCGCGGGCGATGTCGACCATCGGGGCGAAGGTCCAGTGCAGGCCGCTGACCGCCGTCTCGACGGCGGCCATGCGCGCCGTGGCCCGCACGATCTCCGGATCGAAGGTCGCGGCCATGGCCAGCGGCACGGGGTAGAGCGTGCGGAAGCCGTGCACCACGTCGATGGCGAACAGCAGCGGGATCTTCATCCGCGACTCCTCGACCGCCGTGCGCTGCAGCTCGCGCAGGAAGGCCGCGCCCGCCACGTGCAGGTACGAGCCGACCCCGCCCTTGCGGACCAGATCCAGCGCCGCCGCGTCGATCTTGGAGTTCAGGGCCTTCTGCCGTCCGCCGGCCGGCTGGTGGGTCTGGCCGATCTTCTCGTCGAGGGTCATGGCCTTCAGCAGCGACCGGACGCGGTCCTGCTGGTCGGCGGTCAGGTCGGACGCGGAGCGCGCGGGCAGGGCGGGCGCCAG
>JASGDR010000585.1:0-2677 GCA_047607095.1 Caulobacter sp. | reverse complement strand
GCCCGCCGCGCCGACCCCGCCGTCGTCGGTGACCGCGGTCGAGACCGGCGGCCAGGTCGCCGCCTTCAACGCCTGGCTGGCCGACTTCAAGCCCCGCGCCGTCGCCGCCGGCGTGCCCCAGGCGGTGGTCGACCGCGAGCTGAACGGCCTGACCCCCAATCCGCGCGTCATCTCGCTGGACGGCCGCCAGCCGGAGTTCTCCAAGCCGGTCGGCGACTACATCAAGGGCGTGATCAGCGACGACCGCGTGGCCCTGGGCCGCGCCAAGCGCGATCAGCTGGCGTTCCTGCCGACCGTCGAGAGCCGCTATGGCGTGCCGCGCGACATCCTGCTGGCCGTCTGGGCCATGGAATCGGCCTTCGGCAAGATCCAGGGCGACTTCGACGTGGTGCGCTCGATGGCCAGCCTGGCCGCCGACGGCCGCCGTCGCGCCTGGGCCGAGGGCGAGCTGATCGCGGCGCTGAAGATCATCGCCTCGGGCGAGGACCGCCGCGACCAGCTGAAGGGCTCGTGGGCGGGCGCCATGGGCCAGACCCAGTTCCTGCCGTCCAGCTATCTCTCCACCGCCATCGATTTCGACGGCGACGGTCGCCGCGACATCTGGGGCAGCGACGCCGACAGCCTGGCCTCGGCCGCCAACCTGTTGGCCAAGGGCGGCTGGAAGCCGGGCGTGGGCTGGGCCAAGGAAGTGATCCTGCCGCCGGGCTTCGACTACAGCCTGGCCGAGGGTCCGCGCGAGGTTCCGTCGTGGTGGGAGGCCAAGGGCGTCAAGCGGGCCGACGGCCTGCCCTGGACGGCCGCCGACGCCGCGCAGCCGGCCGGGCTGATCCTGCCCGCCGGGGCGGCCGGTCCGGCCTTCCTGGCCCTGCCCAACCACTTCGCGATCCGCAAGTACAACAACTCGACCTCCTATGCGCTCGGCATCGGCCTGCTGGCCGACCGTTTCGCAGGCGGCGGGCCGCTGGTCACCGCCTGGCCCGTGGAGCAGCCGCTGTCGCTGGCCGACCGGATGGCCGCCCAGATCGCCCTGGCGCGCCTGGGCTTCGACCCGGGTCCGGCCGACGGCGTCGTCGGGGCGGGCACCCGCAAGGCCCTGCGCGCCTGGCAGCAGAGCCGCCAGCTGCCGGCCGACGGCTACATGTCGTCGGACATGGTCGTCCGGCTGAAGGCCCAGGCGGGGATTTCCTGACCTCTCTTCCCTTGCCGGGGCGGGGGCCTCCGAAGGAGGTCGGGTGAGGGGTCTCTCAAACGCAAAACGCCGCGACAGCCGATCGGCCGTCGCGGCGTTTTTGGTATCCGGGTAACCCCCGCCTGCGGCGACACCTTCTCCCGCAAGGGGAGAAGGGAATTACGCCGCCTGGCTGACCTGGGGCGGGAACACGTCGTCCATGCGCAGATAGGTGATCAGGCGGGTGTCGACCGACAGGATGGCCTGCACGAAGCGCAGTTCGTCGGCGCCCATGTCCGGGGCCGGCTGCAGGTGGTCGCGGGTGATGGTGAAGGTTTCCGACACGGCGTCGACCAGGATGCCGGCCAGGCGGTCGTGGCACTCGACGACGACGATGACGTGGCGGGTTTCCGGAACCGTGACGCCCAGGCCCAGGCGGTTGCGCAGGTCGATGACCGGCATGATCGCGCCGCGCAGGTTGATGACGCCCTTCAGGAAGCCCGGCGCATGCGGGATCGGGGTCGCCGGGGTCCAGCCGCGGATCTCGCGGACGGTCTTGACGTCGATGCAGAACTCCTGCTCGCCGATGCAGAAGGAGATCAGCTCCAGGGCCGGTTCGGCTTGGTCGGTCATCAGGAAATCCCCGGGAATTAGAAGGCCTGCGCGGACGTCTCCGCTCGCCTGCCACAAGAGCCCGGGCGCCGTTTAACAACGGTTAATGCTGAAGTTTTCCGATGCTTTCGGGGGCGAGGCGGATTGTCGCGCCCAGAAAAGAGGCGTCAGCCGGTCGCGCGCAGGCGCTTCTTGAGGAACATGGCGGCGTCGGCCTCGGCCAGGGCCGCTTCCGGCTCGGCGCCGGCCTCGATCTCGCGCACGCCGAACGAGACGTGCAGCGGCGCGCTCCATTCGCCGAACTGGACCGGCACGTTGCGGATGGCGCCGGCCAGGCTTTCGCCCTTCATCTCGGCGGTGGCCTTGTCGGCCTGGACCAGCAGCACGGCGAACTCGTCGCCGCCCATGCGGCCCACGATGTCGCTTTCGCGCACGTTGGCCAGCAGGCGCTCGGCCACGGCCTTCAGCGCGGAGTCGCCGGCGGCGTGGCCGAAGCGGTCGTTGACGGCCTTGAAGTTGTCGAGGTCGAAGAACACCAGGCTGGCGGGCGAGCCGTAGCGCTGGGCGAAGGACGAGACGCGGCGAACCTCGCGCAGGAAGGCGCGGCGGTTCAGCACCGGGGCCAGCACGTCCATGTCGGCCAGGGTCTCGGCCTCGCTGAGGCGATACTTCAGGCGCGAGACCTCGGTGCGCAGGTCCTCGATCTCGGCCATCAGGGTCTGCAGGGCCGCCTGCACCTGGGGCGTCAGGTCGGCGGGCTCCAGGCCCAGGAAGCCGGCCTTGTCGACGGCGACGCTGCCGCGCGGCGCGGCGGACACGCCGGCGGCAGCGTCGCCGTCGACAAGGCCGGCTTCCTGGGCCTGGAGCCCGCCGACCTGACGCCCCAGGTGCAGGCGG
>JASGDR010000584.1:0-3048 GCA_047607095.1 Caulobacter sp. | reverse complement strand
GCGCTCCGGCGGCCGCGAGCGAGGTCGCCGACGCTTCGGGCGCGGCCAGGCAGGCGGCCGATCCGCGCGACGCGCCGGTGCGGCTGATCGCCGGCCGGCCGATGTGGGCCGCCAATCGCACCCGCACGGCCGAGGAAAACGCCCAGCGCGGCTACGAGCGGTTCGGCGAGGCCTTCGGCGCCAAGGACGTCGACGACTATGTCGGCAAGACCCACGCCTTCGTGGCCAAGCCGCCGGCCGGCAGCCAGACCCTCAAGCGCAGCAACGGCGACACCCTGATCTACGACCCGGCGGGCAACGTCTTCGCCGTGGTCACGCGGACGGGGGCCCCGCGCACCATGTTCAAGCCCGACGACGGGGCCGACTACTGGCGCAAGCAGAAGGAAGGCCAGGCCCGGCGCACCGCCGCCTCCGAACGGCGCGGCGGGCAGGACGGAAACGGCTGATCGTCGGCTAGGCAGAGGGGGAAGAAACCATGAGGGAGCAAGCGATCCCGGACGCGGCCCTGCGCGACGCCGGCGCCACCGAGATGGCGCGGGTCTGGGTGGCCGAGCACGGCCTGCACTGCAGTCTGCGCATCGGGGTCTATGACGACACCCCGATCGACGAGGCTCGGGCCTGGGGCATGATGCTGGCCGATCTGCTGCGTCATGTCGGCCGCGGCCTGTCGGCCTACTATCAGCGCGAGGCGGGCGAGGTGGTCGAGGCGGTGCTGGAAGCCATGCGCGACGAGCTGGCCGCCGCGACCTCGCCGCTCGAGGGCGGCCTGATCGAGGAGCTCGGCGACGAGGCGGACGACACGCCGGCCCGATCGCACTGATCCTCCGCGTGCGCTAGATCACAGCCTTGTCCGGGCGGCGCGGCTAGGGTCCGCGACGGGCGCAGGGGCTAAAAGACTGGGTGAGAACGATGATCGATCGGCGGGCGCTGCTGGGCCTTCTGGCCGCCACGGGAGGCGCGGCGGCCGCCGGACGGGCGACGGCGCGGGGCCTCGCCCCCACGGGCGGACCCAACGCCTTTCCGCCGCCCGATCGCGCCCTGAAGGTCGAGGTTCCCGGGGGCCGCGTCCATGTGCGGATCAACGGCGCGCTGGACGGGCCGCTGGCCCCGGTGGTCTTCGTCCACGGCGGACCGGGCGGGACGCACGCCGGTTTCCTCGACGCCCTGGCCTTGAGCGACCAACGGGCGGTGATCCTCTACGACCAGCTGGATTCGGGGCTGTCGGACCATCCGATGAACCCGGCCAACTGGATCGTGCCGCGCTTCGTCGACGAACTGGAGGCCGTCCGCGCCGGCCTGGGGGTTTCGCGCTGGCACGTGGTCGGCCACAGCTGGGGCGGGACCGTGGCCCTCGAATACGGCGCGCGCCGCCCTCCGGCCCTGGCGGGGCTGTGCCTGGCCAGCCCCCTGGTCTCGACCCGCAGCTGGATCGCCGACGCCCAGACCCTGCGCGACGACCTGCCCGCGCCGGTGCGCGACCAGCTGGTGCGATGCGAGGCGCCGCCCCCGGCTCCGCCGCCGCCGAAACAGGCCTGCGCGGCGGCGACCGACGCCTTCTACGCCGCCTTCCTGACCCGCGAGCCGCCCTCGCCGGCCCACCGCGCCTATCGTCCGCCGGGCGACCGCGGCTTCAACGAGACCCTCTATCGCGCCATGTGGGGCCCGACCGAGTTTTCGGCCACCGGAACGCTGAAGACCTATGACGGCGAGCCGCTGCTCGACCGCCTGGACGGCGGGCGCACCCTGTTCATGGTCGGCCAGTACGACGAGGCCCGCCCGGTCACCGCCGAGCGCTTCGCCCGCCGCGTTCAGGGCGCCGAGCTCTCCGTCATCCCCGGCGCCGGCCACGCGACCTTCACCGACCGCCCGCAGGAAACCGTCGCCGTCCTGCGTCAATGGCTGCGACGGCAGGACCGCCCGGCCTGAGACCAGTCAGGCCGCGAGATCCTCCCCTTCAGGGGTGTTCAGGCGAAGCCGACGAAAGGGAAAGCGACTTCCCGGAAGACCGGGCCCAGGCCGAGGCGGGTCCTAGTCGACGGCCGCGCCTCCTACCGGCAACCAGCCAGGGTCCCCGCCGTCGCGCGGAAAGCCGAACGCGAGAAGCCGCCGGAAGGCGACGCCCCTACCGCCGCCTCTTGCCCTTGGCGGCGGTCGCCTTCTTCTTGCTCGCGCCCTTGGCCGACTTGCCCTTCACCGCCTTGCCCTTGACGGCCTTGCCCGAGCGCAGCGCCGAGGCCTTGCCGACCTTTCTGGCGGCGGCGGCGCACTTGGCCTTGGCGGCCTTCAGCGCCTTGCCCTTCTTGCCTTTGGTGACGCAGGGCGCGGCCTTGGCGGGCGCGGCCGGGGCGGAACGGGCCGCAGGCGCGACGCGGGGCGGCCAGATCACCGGTCCGCGCGCCGAGGAAGCATAGCCGGCCGGCAGGATCGGCATGCCCGTGCGCTCGACGCCGACGGTCAGCGGCGCGGCGCCGTCCTCGGCCAGGCGGCCGCTCCAGACGCCGTCCGGACCGGCGCTCAGCGACAGGGTCGAGCCAACGCCGGCCTTGGCCATGAACCGCACCGCCGCGCCGCCGTCATAGGTGCGCTCGACGCTGTCGATCAGGCCGGTGGAGCCCACCGCCCCGGGACGGCGCAGGTCGCGCCAGGCGCCCTCGACCGGGCCGTAGCCGCCGGCCGGATCGACGATCTGCAGGGCGTAGAGCGCGGCTCCGTCGGCGCCGCGGATCGTCCAGCCGCCGTCGAGCGGTCCCTGCAGGCCCTGCGCGGCGGCGATCGAGCCCTTCACCCGCAGCTCGTAGGCCTGCTCGACGCTCATCGCTCCGCCGGCCGCCGCCGGCGCAGCGGGCTCGGGAGCCGGGATCGGCAGGATGGTCGGCTTGTGGCGCGGCGCGGGCGCGGCGGCCGCGGCATCGTCTTCCTCGTCGGTGGTCTGGGGACCGCTGGCGGCGATCAGGTCGGCCAGCGGATCGCCGGGCGGCGGCGGGGCCTGCGCATCGGCCGGCGGCGCGGCGACCAGCGGGATCGCCGGCGCGGGAGCCGAAGCCTGGG
>JASGDR010000583.1:0-3744 GCA_047607095.1 Caulobacter sp. | reverse complement strand
GGTGGATGCTGGTCGACTCCAGCGGCTCGATGAAGCCCGAGGCCAGGCCCAGGGCCAGGACGTTGCGGTTCCAGGCCTTGCGCCGGCGGCCCGGCGTGAAGCGCAGCGGGCGCGGCTCGGCCAGCGCCTCGCCGTCCAGCCCGGCCCGCAGAGCCGAGGCCGCCGCGTCGTCGTCGATGAAGGCGCTCGCATAGACATGGCCGTTGCCGGTGCGATGCTGCAGCGGGATCCGCCAGCGCCACCCGGCCGCCTCGGCCGTGGATCGCGTATAGGGCGTCAGCGGGCCGGCGTTGGCGCTGGGAACCGCCAGGGCGCGATCGCAGGGCAGCCAGCGGCTCCAGTCCTCGTATCCGGTCTTCAGGGCCTGCTCGATCAACAACCCCCGAAAGCCCGAGCAATCGATGAAGAAGTCGCCCTCGATCCGGCGGCCGTCCTCCAGCACCACGGCCTCGACGAAGCCGTCGCCGGCGCGCAGCACGGTGTCGACGATCCTGCCCTCGGTCCGCTTCGCGCCCCGCGCCTCGGCGAAGCGGCGCAGGAACTTCGCATAGAGCGAGGCGTCGAAATGGAAGGCGTAGCCGAAGGTCGAGAACACCGGCGGAGCCTGGCCCGGCGGCGGGCGGGTGAAGCGGTTCAAGGCCGCGGCGCTGGCCGCCAGATTGTAGTCGTCGAGATCGCCGGCCGCGCCCTCGGCCCGCCCTCGCAGCCAGGCCTGATGGAACGGCGACAGCCCCATCGGCGCGCCATAGGCCCCGAACGGATGGAAATAGCGACCGCCCTTGCGCCCCCAGTCGCGAAACTCGATGCCGAGCTTGAACGCCCCCTGGGTGGCGCGGACGAAGGCGTTCTCGTCGATCCCGAGCAGGGCGTGAAAGAGATGCAGCGGCGGGATCGTCGCCTCCCCCACCCCGACCGTGCCGATCTCGTCGGACTCGACCACCTCGATCGCGCCGAACCGGCCGCCGACCAGATGCGACAGGGCGGCGGCGGCCATCCAGCCGGCCGTACCCCCGCCGACAACCACGATCTTGCGGAGCCCGCGGTCGTTGTCCTGCATGTTTCCTCCCCCCAAGGGCGCCCGCGGTTATCTCAGCCGACCGGCGGCGCCGCGCAATGCTGGGCGATGAACGCCGCCTGGGTCGGGATCGACTGGGCGGCATGGCGGATCACGGCTCGCCGGCGATCCATCAGCTGGCGCAGCTCGGCCTCCGGAATGCGGTCGGCCAGCGGGTCGTAAGTCTCGGGCACGACCCCCAGGCCGTTGTAGACCGAGATCCAGCTGGGCCGGGCGAAGCTGTCGCCCTCGTGGATCACCACATGGCCGCGCGCCTTGTAGAGCGCGATCTTGGCCCGCAGGCTGTCGGGGAGCTCGACCTCCCTCACCTGCCGCCACATCGGCTCGTCGCGATCGTTGATGCAGTAGTGCAGGATGATGAAGTCGCGGATGCGCTCGTATTCCTGGGCCGAAACGCGGTTGAACTCGGCCGCCAGCAGTGGATCGCAGCGGCGGTCGGGAAAGAACTCCAGCAGCCGCGCGATCCCGTTCTGGATCAGGCTGATCGAGGTGGATTCCAGCGGCTCGAGGAAGCCGCCCGACAGCCCCACGGCCACGACGTTGCGGTCCCAGAACGTCTTGCGGCGACCGGCCAGGAAGCGCAGCGGGCGCGGGTCGTCCAGGGCCTCGCCGTCCAGATTGGCCATCAGGGTGTCGGCGGCGCGCTGGTCGTCGACGAAGGCGCTGGAATAGACGTAGCCGTTGCCGATGCGGTGCTGCAGCGGGATGCGCCACTGCCAGCCGGCCTCGCGCGCGGTCGAGCGGGTGTAGGGCGTCAGGCCGTCGCCGCCCAGCTTGCAGGGAACGGCCAAGGCGCGATCGCAGGGCAGCCAGCGCGACCAGTCCTCGAAGCCGGCCTTCAGAGCCCCCTCGATCAACAGGGCGCGGAAGCCCGAGCAGTCGACGAAAAGGTCGCCCTCGACCCGGCGGCCGCCCTCCAGCACCACCGCCTCGACGAAGCCGTCGACGCCGCGCAGGGCGACCTCGACGATCTTGCCCTCGGTGCGCACGACGCCCCGCGCCTCGGCGTAGCGGCGCAGGAAGGCCGCGTAGAGCCCGGCGTCGAAATGGTAGGCGTAGGAATAGTCGTGCAGCGCCGAACGCGGGTCGGGACTGGGCGGGATGAACCGGTTCAGCATCGCCGCCGCCGTCGGCAGCGACCAGTCCTCGAGGCCGCTCTGGTCGCCCAGGGCTCGCAGGCGCCGCCACAACTGGTGGGCGGCGACGTGCTGGTGATCGGCGCCGAAATCGCCGAAGGCGTGGAAATAGCGATGGCCGACCCGGCCCCAGTCGCGGAAGTCGATGCCAAGCTTGAAGCTGGCCTGGGTGGCGCGAATGAACTCGACCTCGTCGAGGCCGAGCTTTTCGTTGAAGTTGCGGATCGTCGGGATGGTGGCCTCGCCGACGCCGACCGTGCCGATGGCCTCGGACTCGACGACCTCGACGGCCACGGACTCGTCGACCAGCAGCCGGCTGAAGGCCGCCGCGGCCATCCAGCCCGCCGTGCCCCCGCCGACGATCACGGCCTTGCGTATGCGCTGGTCCATTCCCTGCCTCCCCGACGCGGACGCCTTCGACACGGCTCGCCGCAACAAAAAGCCCCCCGACGGCCCCGACCATAGCGGGTCGGGATCATCGAGGGGCTCCTTAGTTCCAAAGCGCCTTGGTTGAACTCAGGCCCTTAGAAGCTGGCCCGGATCGCCATGGCGACCCGGCGGTCGCTCTGCACCCAGTTGTAGGGCGCGATGCGGTCGGGATAGCCGACTTCCAGCACGGTGCGCTCCTTCAGCAGGTTGGTGCCCTGCAGACCGACCTTCACCTGCTTGTTGATGCTGTAGAAGATCGAGCCGTCCAACTGGCCGTAGTCGCGCGACCAGACGGGCGCGTTGACGTTGGCGGCCGAGCTGGTCAGCAGATAGCGCTGACGCCAGTTGTAGGCCAGGCGGGCCGAGATCCCGTACTTTTCGTACATGACCGCGACGTTGTAGCTGCGCGACGACATGCCCTCGAGCGGCAGCGAGCTGTTGTTCGCCGCTTCGGTCTGGGTGGAGTCGCTGACGCTGGCCGACGCGTTGTGGCCGCCTTCGTTGTCGATATAGGTGTAGTTGGCCTGGGCGCCGATGCCCGACAGCACGCCCGGCAGGAAGTCGTAGAACTGCTGGTAGCCCAGTTCGAAGCCCTGCACCTTGCCCTTGTCGCCGTTGTAGTAGCGGGTGGTCAGGAACTCCATGCTCTGGCCGGCCGCGTTCGTGTAGGTCTCGTACGCGGTGTCGGTGAAGATGTAGTCTTTGATGTCCTTGCGGAACAGCGCCACCGTGATGCTGCCGGTCGGCGCGAAGTACCACTCCAGGCTGACGTCGTACTGGTTCGACTTGATCGGCTTCAGGGACGGGTTGCCGCCCGTGGCGTAGGCGCCGGCCTCGTTGGCTCCGCCGGTGGTCACGACCACGTTGCCATTATCGTCGGTGCTGCTCGTGAAGTCGAACGACAGCGCCGTATAGGGCTGCAGCTGGGCCATGGTCGGACGGACGATCGCCTTCGACGCCGCGAAGCGCAGTTGCAGGTCCGGACGCAGGTGGAAGCGCAGGTTCAGGCTCGGCAGCACGTCGGTGTACTGCGTGCCGGTGACCGAGCCGGCGCCGGACGAGGTGGCCGAGCCGCCGGCCACGAAGTTGTTGGCGGCGACGCAG
>JASGDR010000582.1:0-13310 GCA_047607095.1 Caulobacter sp. | reverse complement strand
TTGAGCGCTGCGCCGGCAACTGACGTCCAGCTCGCCGCGCCGGGCGTGCTCCTGGGCCTTCTCCAGCGCCCGGACGGCCAGCCAGGCCTTGTCGTTGGCGGGCGGGGCATTGAGCATCGTGAAGAAGACGACGCCGTCCATGTCGCCGTCCTTCGGCGAGATCACGGGTCCGGCCGCCGCGCACTTGCTCTTCAGTGACGCGCCATAGGCGTCGTTCCAGACATCGGGCAGCGGGGCGAGCGGCCCGACCACCTTGTAGGCTTTCCGCGAGACGATCGGAGGGCCCCGCTCGCCGAAGTCGATCCAGACCGTATCGGCCTCGCACAGGCCCGGCGAGCCGGTCGCTCGCGGCGCGGTGGCCATGTGCAGGCTGCTGACGGTCTTTCCCGGCGCGATCATGCCGCTGTAGGTGGGGCGCGAGACCTCGACGAAGCGCGGCGCGACGGCGGCCAGGGCTTCCTTGGCGATCGCATCGACCGGCGCGGTCTGGGCGCGTTCGCGTGTCAGGGGCGCGGCGTTCGCGCCCGGGGCCGGGAACGCGGTGGACAGGAGGACGGCGAGCGCGACGAGACCTTGATGCTGCATGCGCCGAACCTGCCAGTGAAGCTTGTCGCCCTGCAACCTCGGATCGATGTCAGATCCGTTTCAGAGCCTCCGGCGGCACGCCCGCCGTCAGCCAGACGCCGTTGCCGGTGACGAAGAAGGCCTGGCCCCGGGCGGCCAGCCGTCCGGCCGCGACCTCCAGGATCACCGGCCTGCCGCGCCGGCCGCCCACGCGCCGGGCCGTCTCGACGTCGGCCGACAGGTGCACGTGGTGGCGGTTCATGGGCTTCAGCCCGTCGGCCAGGATGGACCCGAGGAAGCGCTCGACCGTGCCGTGCCACAGCACCTCGGGCGGCGTCGCGGCGGTCCAGTCGCCCTCGACCGAGACCGAGTGGCCCTGGCGGGCGCGGATGCGCCCGCCGTCGGGCGACAGTTCGAAGCGCTGCTTGTCGTTGGTCTCGACGACGGCGAGCAGGGTCTCCCAATCGGCGGGCAGGCGTTTGCCGGCCAGCGCGGCCAGCAGGGCGTCGACGTTCGTCCAGCCGTTCGCGTCGAGGCTCAGCCCGCCTTCCTGGGGCGCGTGCCGCAACCAGTAGGACAGGGTCTTGGATATCTTCGTTGTTTCAGTCATGGCCGCGCCTTAGCTCGACCTTGGCGGGATGTCACTCCGTGTCGGCCGCATAGGCTGCGCGCAGCGCCGCCAGCTTCTCGCGCGCGGCGTCGCGGATGTCGGCGGGCGCCTTGGTGTTGACGACGAGGCGATCGATCACGCCGTGGTCGGAATCCCGCAGCAACAGCTCGAACAGCGGCCGGTCCAGCTTGCGCCTGGCCGCCACCATCCAGCGGACCCCGGCGTCCTCGTCGACCGCCAGGTCGCGCAGGATCTCCAGCGGGACCGACTTGTTCTGGGCGACCCAGAACCGCATCTCGGGAAAGCGGGCGATCACGTCGCGCCAGACCTCGATCGGGGCCTCCGACCAGGCGGCGCGCCCGTACTCTTCCGGATCGCCGCTTTCGCGCAGGCGAACGAATTCCTCGGCCGAGCTGATCATCGGGCCGAGGATATCCGCCGACGCCGCCGGATCAATCGAACACGATCACCGAACGCGCCAGTTCGCCGCGCTTGAGCTCCTCGAAGGCCGAATTGACGTCTTCCAGCTTGATCCGGCGCGAGATCAGCTCGTCCAGCTTGAGCTTGCCGTTCATGTAGAAGTCGACGAAGCGCGGCATGTCGACCGGGAAGCGGTTGGAGCCCATGTAGCTGCCCTGGATCTTGCGCTCGCCCAGGAAATCGACCCCGTGCAGCTCGATCGTCGTGCCGACCGGGATCATGCCGATGATGTTGGCCGTGCCGCCCCGGCGCAGCATCTTGAACGACTGCTCGGCGGTGGCCTTCAGGCCGATGGCCTCGAAGCTGTGGTGCACGCCGCCGCCGGTCAGTTCCAGCACCTGCTTGGCGACGTCGCCGCCGTTGGCGTCGATCACGTCGGTGGCCCCGAAGGTCCTGGCCAGGGCCAGCTTCGAGGGCTGGCGGTCGATGGCGATGCTGCGGCCGGCGCCGGCGTTGGCCGCGCCGTTGATCGTCGCCAGGCCCACGCCGCCGCAGCCGATCACGGCCACCGTCTCGCCCGGCTGGACCTTGGACGTATGGATCACCGCACCGATGCCGGTGGTCACCGAGCAGCCGATCAGGGCGGCGCGGTCGAACGGCATGTCCTTGCGGATGGCCACGCACGCATGCTCGTGCACCAGCATCATCTCGGCGAAGGACGACAGGTTCAGGAACTGGGCCATCGGCCCCTTCCCACCGCTAAGGTCTTCCTTGAAGAGGCGCGGCTCCGAACCCTTGGGCCGCTTGGTCTCCGAGCTGGTGCACAGGCTCATGTGGCCGGTGAGGCAGACCTCGCAGTGGCCGCAATAGACCGACAGGCAGGTGATGACGTGGTCGCCGACCTTGACCGTGCGCACCTCGTCGCCGACCGCCTCGACGATCCCGGCGCTCTCGTGGCCCAGCACGGCGGGCATCGGATGGGTGTAGGAGCCTTCGATGAAGTGCAGGTCGGAGTGGCAGACGCCCGCGGCCTTGGTGCGGATCAGAACCTCGCGCGGGCCCGGCTTGCCGATGGCCACGTCCTCGATGACGAGGGGCTTGCCCACCTCGCGCAGCACCGCAGCCTTCATCCGCTCGTCTCCCGCTTTTATGATTGTGCGGAAACCCTAGCCCCGGCGGAGGGGCGAGCGGAAGAGGCTATCGAAACATTTGTTTGAAGTTGAGGTTCGGTGCGTCCTTCGAGGCCCGCTGCGCGGGCGCCTCAGGATGAGGAATTCAGTGCAATGTCGTCCTCATCCCGAGGTGCGAGCCGAAGGCGAGCCTCGAAGAACGCACGGCTTTCGGGACGAGTGAGGCCCTAAGCCGCCAGGTCGACCGGGCGCTCGGGCAGGATGGCGTCGACGGTCAGCAGCACCACCATGGTCGTGTCGGTGGTGATCACGGCCGAGACCAGGGCCGAGGCCTCGTCGCCCACCGACGGCGGCGGGCTGATCTGGCCGGCCTCGACGATGAAGCTGTCGCACACCGCGTCGACCAGCAGGCCGGCGACGTCGCGGCCGTTCTCGACGACGATGATCACCTGGCGCGGGCCGTCCTGGGCGGGGCCCTTGCCCAGGCGGGCCGACAGGTCGATGACCGGCATCACCTGGCCGCGCAGGTTGATGACGCCGCGCACGTGCGGCGGGGCGTCGGGCAGCGGGGTGGGGGGCGTGACGCCGCGGATCTCGCGCACCGTGCCCACCGGCACGCAGTAGGTCTGGGCGCCGACCTCGAACGACAGCACCTGCAGGGCTTCGCCGGGGGTGTAGGCCGTGTTGTTGCTCGACATGATCAAGTCCGCCTTCGTCGCGTCGACGGCCTTCTGGCCGCGTTCGGAAGTCATGATCGCGCGGAAAGGTGAATAAAAAAGGCGCTCCGGCGACGGCGGCCGGATGGGGGGCTGCGACGAAATGGCCCACCCGCCCGCCTGACAGCCGCGTTCAGGTGAGGTTCAGGCGCGGAGGTCCAGGCTTGGGACAAGCTTACTGAAGGAGGCCGCCATGGCTTTCAAATCGCTCAAGACCGCCGGCGGCGTGGCCGCCAAGTCCCTCGGGGTCCTGGCCGCCCTGACCATGATCGCCGCCAGCAGCCAGGCCTCGGCCCAGGACTGGCGCCGTCACCGCGACCACGGCCGCGGCAACGGCGACGTGGCCGCCGCCGCCGTGATCGGCGGCATCGTCGGTCTGGCGATCGGCTCGTCGATCAACAACGACCGCCCGCGCCATCGCGCCCCGGTCTACGATTACGGCTACGACTATCCGCCGCCCCCGCCTCGCTACTACGGCTACGACGACGGTCCCCGCCGCTATCACCGCAGCGACTGCTGGACCACGCGCGACTACGACCGCCGCAGCGGCACGGTCTACGAACGCACCGTCTGCCGCTAAGGGCCTCTCGAACCCCGGCGCCGAACCCTCGGCGCCGGGGCTTGCCATCAAGAACAAAAAATGAACATTGTGGCTTTCCCGCATCGAGAAGGCCGCCGCCATGTCCGTCGCCGTCACCATTGCCGACCGCCAGGAAGTGGCCCTGAGCGTGCTGCTGGGCGCCTGGCGCACCCTGCGCGCGGCCGGCTTCGAGGAGGCCGAGGTCCAGGCCCTGTTCGACCAGATCGCCGATCGCCCCGAGGACATCGCCCGCCGCCTGCGCAGGATGGTCAACGGCCTGGATTGAGGCGGGCGAAAGACGCGGTCTCCGCTCGCCGACGACTTCCCGCGTCACGTGTATCGGCTATGATCGGGCCATGGCGCTTCGTCTGCACATCGACACCGACTGCGGGGTGGACGACGCCCTGGCCCTGGCGCTGCTGGCGCGGGCCCGCGACGTCGTCGAGGTGGGCAGCGTCTCGGCCGTCTTCGGCAACACCTATGTCGACCAGGCCGCCGCCAACGCGCGCGGGGTTCTGCGCCTGGCCGGCTGCGCGGCCGAGGTCTATATCGGCGCCGGCGCGGGCCTGGCCCGGCGGCGGGTCGAGCGGATGCGGCCGGCCCACGGCCCCGACGGCCTGAACGGCGCGGGTTTCTCCCAGCGCTGGAAACTGCCGGAGCTGGATCGCGGCCACGGGGTCAGCCTGCTGGCCTTCCTGGCGCGGCGGCGGGTGAAGGGCCTGTTCCTGGGGCCGCTGACCAACCTGGCCCTGGGCCTGCTGGATGATCCGGCCGCTTTCCGGGGCTGGTCGCCGACCATCATGGCCGGGGCCTTTTCCGTGCAGGGCAAGGCCGCCGGCGGCGCCGACTTCAACAGCTGGAGCGATCCCGAGGCCCTGGCCCGGATCCTGGAGGCCGGCGTCAAGCCGCGCCTCGTGCCGCTGGACGTCACCAGCCAGGTGACGATCACCGCCGCCGAGCTCGACAGCGGCGCGCGCTGCTGCGGCAGCCCGCTGTCGGCGCGCCTGTCGCGCGCGGCCGGTCCCTACATCGCCTTCCACCAGAAGGCCTGGGGCGCCGAGGGCTGCCATCCGCACGACGCCGTCGCCGCCGCCAGCCTGGTTTCCCCCGACGCCTTCGTCTTCGAACCGGCCCGCCTGCGCGTGGTGCTGGACGGCGAGCGCCAGGGCCGCATCGAGCGCGTCGAGGGCGAGCCCAACGCCGAGGTCTGCGTGTCGGTGGACGCGCCGGCGGTGCGGGCCCTGATCCTCAAGGCCCTGTTCGGCTGGGTGGAGATGGCGGGGGTCTAGGAGGGCGGATCGACCTCCGACGTTCGAGGCGAAAACCTCGTCCTTCGACAGGCTCAGGATGAGGTTTTTCTGACGTCAGGGGTCAGTGAATGGTCCTCATCCTGAGCCTGTCGAAGGACGAGGACCACGCTCCGCGCCTGAATATCGATCCGCCTAGGGCCTCGTGCTCGCCATCAGCGCCTTGTCCAGCGGCCGCGCAGGCTCGCTCTTCAGCACCACCGAGGTCGTCACCGGTCCGAAGCGGCCGATGGCGTCGACGATCACGGCCAGGTCGCCCGGCGCGGCCACCAGCGCCTTCAGCACGAAGCAGTCGTCGCCGGTGACGCGATGCACCTCGACGATCTGCGGCAGCCGGGCGAACTGGTCGAGGCAGGCGCGGATGTGCTCGTGCGTGGTCTTCAGCCGGATGAAGGCGCTCATCACCAGGCCCAGGGCTAGCGGGTCGATGCGCGCGCCGTAGCCGGTGATGACGCCGCGCTCCTCCAGCCGCCGCACCCGTTCCGACATGGCCGGTTGCGACAGCCCGATCCGCCGGCCGAGGTCGGACAGCGAGGCGCGCCCGTCGGCCTGCAGGGCTTCGAGGATGGCCAGATCCTTGGCGTCCAGCGCCGCGTTCATCGGATAATCTCCCGATCGCCTTGAAGTCATCGGCAGGATCGCGCTTTCGCCGATGACTCGCCATGCCCTTCGGCGGGGCCGTGCGGCATTCTGCGCCCATCACCCCTGGAGATCGCCGGATGCGCCTGATCGGAATGCTGGATTCGCCCTATGTGCGGCGGACGGCCGTGTCGCTGGAGCTGATGGGCCTGCCCTATGAGCATGCCTCGGTGTCGGTGTTCCGCGACTACGAGGCCTTCGCGGCCGTCAATCCGGTGGTCAAGGCGCCGACCCTGGTCGCCGGCGACGGGACGGTGCTGATGGACTCCACCCTGATCCTGCAGCATCTGGAGCGCCTTGCTCCGGCGGGGCTCGGCCTGGAGCCCGCGGGCATCGCCGACCAGGTCCGCGCGCTGCGCATCGTCGGCCTGGCCCTGGCCGCCTGCGAGAAGACCGTCCAGCTGGTCTACGAGTTCAACCTGCGCCCCGCCGATAAGCGGCACGCCCCGTGGATCGACCGCGTGCGCGGGCAGCTGGCCGAGGCCTGGCGCCTGCTGGAGGCCGAGATGGTCGAGGACGGCTGGCTGCTGGGCGACCGGCCGATGCAGGCCGACGTCACCGCCGCCGTGGCCTGGAGCTTCGCGCGCGACATCCTGCCCGAAGCCGCCGACCCGGCCGCCTGCCCGAAGCTCGCCGCCCTGGCGGCGCGGGCCGAGGCGACCGAGGCCTTCAAGGCCGCGCCGATGCGTTGAGAGCGGAGCGCCAGACCCCCGTCCTTCGACAAGCTCAGGAAGAGGGCCTGGAATGCAACGTCCGAGCCATGGTCCTCACCCTGAGCTTGTCGAAGGGCGAGGACCAAGCGGCGATCACTTCCCGCCCGCGTAGTCCTTGACCAGCGCGTAGAGGAAGTCCCGCCCGTCATAGAGCGACTTCACCCGCATGCGCTCGTTGAGGCCGTGGACGCCGTCGCCGTCGGAGTTTCCGAACAGGCCGCTGACGCCGTAGGTCGGGATGCCGGCGGCGTTGGTGTGCACGCCGTCGGTGGCGCCGGTCAGCAGGATCGGCACGATCGGCACGCCCGGCCACAGCTTGGCGGCTTCCTTCTGGATCGGGCCCATGATGGCGGGGGTGAGGGCCGGCGGCGGCGAGGCGGGCTTGGACTCGTGGGCCAGGGTCACGGCCACGGCCGGATCGGCGGCCAGTTCCGCCAGCTTGGCCTTCACCTCTTCCACCGGCGTGCCGGGCAGGATGCGGCAGTTGACGTTGGCGGTGGCGCGCTGGGGCAGGGCGTTGGGCGCGTGGCCGGCGCTGACCATGGTGGCCACGCAGGTCGTGCGCAGCATCGAGTTCCAGCCGGCGTCCTTGGTGATCACCTTCAGCGCCTCGGGATCGGCGACGTTCGCCACCAGGGCCTTCATCGCCGCCGCCTGCTCGGCCGGCACGCGGGCCTGCATCTGGGTGAAGTAGCCGCGCGTGGCGTCGTTGAAGCGGGTCGGGAACTGGTAGGCGCCAATGCGGTCGAGCGCGGCCGACAGCTGATAGATGGCGTTGGCCGGCACGGGGCGGCTGGAGTGGCCGCCGGGGTTGGTCACCGTCAGGGTGAAGTCCTGATAGACCTTCTCGCCGGCCTGGACCTCGAGCACCACTTCCTTGCCGGTCTCGTCCAGCATGCCGTCGGCGCCTTCGTTCAGCGCGAACTCGGCGTCGACGAGGGGGCGGTGGTTCTTCACCAGGTCCTCGATGCCGTTGTAGCCCTCGCTCTCCTCGCCGCAGGTCAGGGCCATCTTGATGTCGCGCTTGGGCTTGAAGCCGCTCTGCTTCAGGCGGACCAGGGTGTCGGCCCAGATGGCCGCCTGCGCCTTGTCGTCCGACGTGCCGCGTCCGTAGAAGTAGCCGTTCTCCTCGACCAGGGTGAAGGGATCGCGGGTCCAGTCCTCGCGCTTGGCCTCGACCACGTCGATATGGGCCAGCAGCAGGATCGGCTTGGACTTCGGATCGGTCCCGCGCAGCACCGCCACCAGGCTGCCCTCGCGCGGATGCTTGGGCTCGACCACCACCTGCACATCGGCCTCGGCATAGCCGGCGGCCTTCAGGCGCGCGCCCATCGCCTCGGCGGCGGCGGTGCAGCTGCCCTTGGACAGGGTCGTGTCGATCTCGACCAGCTCCTTGTAGAGCGCCCGGAACGCCAGCTGGTCGGGGCGCGGCGTGACCTGCGGGCCGGGCGTCGGCTGGGCGTGGGCCAAGACGGGCAGGGCGGCCAGGGCCGCGGTGGTGGCGAAAAGGGCCTTCAGGCGCATGGTCCGACCTTCGACTGTCGCAAAACGTGGCCGGAACAGGAGCGGGCTTCGCGTCCGCGCGCAAGCCACATGCGTCAAACCGGGGCCTGGCGTTAACCCGTGCTTAAGGATGACGCGGCTTTTCCTGGCGACAGGAACCGGCGACACTGCGAGAACACATGATGAACGCGAATCGCCCTCTGCGCATCCTCGGCCTCGATCCTGGCCTCCGCCGAACCGGCTGGGGCGTGATCGGCGTGGCCGGCTCGCGCATCACCCACATCGCCCACGGCGTCATCGCGCCGGACGAGAAGGCCGCCTTCTCCGACCGCCTGCTGACCCTGTTCGAAGGCGTCTGCGCGGTGATCGACCAGCACGCCCCCGACGAGGCGGCGGTCGAGGAGGCCTTCGTCAACACCAACGCCCAGTCGACGCTGAAGCTGGGCCACGCCCGCGCCGCCTCGATGATCGCCCCGGCCCGCGCCGGCTTGGTCGTCGCCGAATATTCGGCTCCCGTCGTCAAGAAGGCGGTGGTGGGCACCGGCGCGGCCGACAAGGCCCAGGTCGCCTTCATGATCGCCCGCCTGCTGCCGACCGCCGGCTCGCCCACGGCCGACGCCGCCGACGCCCTGGCCGTCGCCATCGCCCACGCTCACGCCCGCACCGCGCGCAACATGTCGATCAGGGGGGCGGCATGATCGGTCGTCTTCGCGGCGCCGTCGCCGAGGTCGGCGAGGAAGAGGCCCTGATCGACGTTTCGGGCGTCGGCTACATCGTCCGCTGCGGCCAGCGCACCCTTCAGCGCCTGCCGGCCTTGGGCGAGGAGACCCTCGTCCATGTCGAGAGCCAGTGGAGCGAGAACCAGGGCCTGCGGCTCTACGGCTTCCTCACCCGCGACGACCGTCGCGCCTTCGTGCTGCTGCAGGCGATCCAGGGCGTGGGGCCCAAGGCCGCCATGGCCGTGCTCGACGTGCTGTCGCCGGCCGAGCTGGCCTCGGCCGTGGCGCGCGAGGACAAGGCCGCCGTCGGCCGCGCCAATGGGGTGGGCCCCAAGCTCGCCCTGCGCATCGTCACCGAACTGAAGGGCAAGCCGATCACCGACGGGCCGGTGCTGACGGCCGCGCCGTCGGCGACCGCCGCCGCACAGTCCGCCCCCGCCAAGCCCGCCGCCACCGGCGACGCCGTCGCCGCCCTGATGGGCCTGGGCGTGGCCGAGGTGAACGCCCGCCGCGTGGTCGAGGCCGCCGCGGCGAAGCTCGGCGACGAGGCGTCCGTGCAGGCGCTGATCAAGGCGGGCCTGCAGGAGCTGGGTCGATGAGCGTCTGCGCTTCCCCCTCCGGCCCTCCGGGCCACCTCCCCCAGGGGGGGAGGATCGCGTTCGGCGCCGAGATGCTCCCCCTTTGGGGGAGCTGTCGCCCCCGGGTCCGACCAAGGGTCGGCCCAAAGATGATTTGGGCGACTGAGGGGGTCTGCGTCCAATGACCCGCATCGTTTCTGGTGAAGCCCAGCACGGCGAGCAGATCCCCGGCGCTTCCGACCGCGCCATGCGGCCCCAGACCCTGGCCGAGTTCGTCGGCCAGGAGCAGGCCAAGGCCAACCTGCGGATCTTCATCGAGGCGGCCAAGGGCCGGGGCGAGGCCCTGGACCACGTGCTGCTGTTCGGACCGCCGGGCCTGGGCAAGACCACCCTGGCCCAGATCGTCGCCCGCGAACTGGGCGTGAACTTCCGCGCCACCTCGGGCCCGGTGCTGAACAAGCCCGGCGACCTGGCCGCGATCCTGACCAATCTCGAACCCAACGACGTCCTGTTCATCGACGAGATCCACCGGCTATCGTCGAACGTCGAGGAAATCCTCTATCCGGCGATGGAGGACCACGTGCTCGACCTGGTGATCGGGGAGGGGCCGTCGGCGCGCTCGATCCGCATCGATCTGGCGCCCTTCACCCTGGTCGCGGCGACGACGCGGGCGGGCATGCTGGCCACGCCGCTGCGTGATCGCTTCGGCATTCCGGTGCGTCTGGAGTTCTACACCCCGCGCGAGCTGCGCCACGTGCTGCTGCACGGCGCGCGCAAGATGGGCGCGCCGCTGTCCGACGACGGCGCCGACGAGATCGCCAAGCGGGCCCGGGGCACGCCGCGCGTCGCCGGCCGCCTGCTGCGCCGGGTGCGCGACTTCGCCACCGCCGACGGCGCCGAGGTCATCGACCGCAAGGCCGCGGCCATGGCGCTGGCCCGCCTCGAGGTCGACGAAAGCGGCCTCGACAGCCTCGACCGCCGCTATCTGCGGGCGATGATCGAGCACTACGGCGGCGGTCCGGTGGGCGTGGAGACCATCGCCTACGCCATCGCCGAGGCCCGCGACGCGGTCGAGGACGTCATCGAGCCCTACCTGATGCAGCAGGGCTTCATCCAGCGCACCCCGCGCGGCCGCATGGCCTGCGGCAAGGCCTATCTGCACCTGGGCCTGACCCCGCCCGCCGCGCCGCCCCCCGCGTCGCAAGCCGCGCAGGGCGGGCTGTTCGGGGATGAGTGAGGTCTAGTCGGGCTGCCGCATCCCATGTCGGATGCGAAGAATGATCACGGCCTCTTCGGTAATTCGGTAGCGGATCAGATAGGGATGGATCACGGCCAGTTCCCGCAGGCCCCTGGCGATCGGTCGACCACGTTCAGGATGCGCGACGAGGCTGTTGGCCGCCGCATGCAGGCGCTGGGCGAGCCGGGCGGCCGCCGAGGCGTTGAAAGACGCCACGTAGGTGAAGATGCTGTCGAGGTTGTCGACGGCTTCCGCCGTCCAGACGACACTCGACATCAATCGCCGGGCTTGGGTTTGGGCGTCGGCTCGCCGTCCGCCCACGAAGCCAGCCAGCGGCTTACGGCCTCATGGCTGATCAGCCGACCGGCGGCGACATCGGCCTCGGCCCGCGCGTCGGCGGCGGCCTCCGCCTCGTCGTCGATCTCATCGAACAGGGACGGCTCGATTTTCATTCCGCGAGCCTAGCACTACAACGGCCCTGGCCCAACTGCGTCGGATCCCGAGTCCATGATCGAACCCACCGCCGGCGTCTTCGTCGGGACCGAGCACCGGCTGCCCGTCCGGATCTATTACGAGGACACCGATTTTTCGGGGATCGTCTATCACGCCAACTACCTGCGCTATTTCGAGCGCGGGCGCAGCGACTTCTTCCGGATGATCGGGGTGTCGCACACCGAGCTGGCGGCCATCGACACGGCCTTCGCCATCACCCGCATGGAGCTGGATTTCAAGCGCGCGGCGCGGGTCGACGACGCCCTGGTGGTGCACACGGTGTGGAACCGGATCAAGGGCGTGCGCCTTTTGGCCCGGCAATGGATCACCCGTGGGGAAGACCTGATCTGCGCCGCCAATGTCGAGGCCGTCTGCATCGGCCTGGACGGCCGTCCGCGCAAGCCTTCGGCCGAGATGACCGCCAAGGTCACGCCGTGGCTGGCGCCGGCCGATGGCGAGGGCGAAGGCTGACGGCGCCCGCCGTGCAAATGCAGATCGCCGATCGTCGAAAAATGGGCCGTCTGTAACGACGTCATAGTTTCAACATTGCGCCGCTTCATGCAGTAAGGCGCTGACCAACCAACTCTAGACTGACGCAGGATCCCGCATGGACGCCGCCGCCAGCGCGCAAAGCTTCTCCTTCATCACGCTGTTCATGAACGCCGACTGGGTGGTCAAGCTGGTGATGATCGGGCTGATCCTGGCTTCGCTGGGCTCGTGGGCCGTCATTCTCGACAAGCTGTTCCGCTTTTCCGCGCTGAACCGCGCCGCCGACCGCTTCGAGGAGCAGGTCGGCTCGGGCCGCTCGCTCGAGGACGTCGCCGGCGAGGCCGGTTCGAACCCGCGCCACGCCCTGCCGCGCATGCTGCAGGCCGCTCTGAGGGAATGGCGCGAGGCCAAGGCCAAGGGCGTTCAGAGCGAGGGCCAGGTCGCCCTGCTTTCGCAGCGCATCGACCGCGTGCTCGACACCCAGATCGCCCGCGAGAGCGCCAAGGCCGAAGAGGGGCTGGGCAGCCTCGCCATCGTCGCCACCGCCTCGCCGTTCGTGGGCCTGTTCGGCACGGTCTGGGGCATCATGCACGCCTTCCAGGGCATCGCCGCGGCCAAGAACACCTCGCTGACGGTCGTCGCCCCGTCGATCGCCGAGGCCCTGTTCGCCACCGCCATCGGCCTGATCGCGGCCATCCCGGCCTATATCGCCTACAACAAGTTCTCGACCGACGCGGGCAAGTACGCCGGCCGCCTGGAGAACTTCGCCGACGACCTCTCCACGGCCATCCAGCGCCGCATGAGCGAGCGGGTCTGATCCGATGGCGATGTCCGCGAACGACGCCTTCGCCACCTCCGGCGGCGGCCGTGGCCGCCGTCGCCGCCGTCGCGGCAAGGGCGCCCTGTCCGAGATCAACGTCACGCCGCTGGTCGACGTGATGCTGGTGCTGCTGATCATCTTCATGATCAGCGCCCCGCTGCTGACCTCGGGCGTCGAGCTGGAGCTGCCCAAGACCGAGGCCGGCGCGCTGAAGAACGAGCAGGAGCCGATCACGGTGTCCGTGCGCCACGACGGCGCGGTGTTTATCGGCGAGGACCAGGCGCCGTTCACCGAGTTCGCGGCCGTGGTCACGGCCAAGGCCGGCGACGCTACCGACAAGCCGATCTATGTCCGCGCCGACGGCAAGGCCCCCTACGAGGTGGTCGCCCAGGTGATGGCCGCCCTGTCGAAGGCCGGCTTCACCAAGATCAACCTGCTCACCGACACCGGCGGCCCCTCGTCGGGCGCCGCGCCGCGGGACGCCCAGCCGGCCGAAGCCGGCGACCTGCGTCCGGCCCAGTGAGGACTATCGACGGCTGATGCGCGAGGAACGCAACAACCTGTCGCCGGCGCTGATCGGCTCGGTCGCCCTCCACGGTCTCGTGGTGGCGGCGGTGATGATCGGCTGGCCGTGGAGCAAGTCCAAGCCGATCGTCATCGGCGAGAGCGTGCCCGTGACCATCGTCACCGACGGCCCGACCAACGTGCGCCCGGCCATCGAGGATCCGGTCGAGCAGCCGGCCGAGACGGTCGAGCCCGTGCCCGAGGCCACGCCCGAGCCGCCGGCCCCGAC
>JASGDR010000581.1:0-2597 GCA_047607095.1 Caulobacter sp. | reverse complement strand
GACGGCCAGCCGCGGCTCGTAGACGCCCAGGCCGCAAAGCCGCAGCGGGGTGACACCAGACATTACGCGGCCTTTCCCAAGCGCTACAGAAATCAACGCTTAGTCGCATGCGGCGGCCGTCGCAACGCAGCCCGCGAGCGCGGCGCAAACAAAAAGGCCCCGCTTTCGCGGGGCCTTTCCGTCACTCCGAAGCCGGAAGAAGCGCTTAGCCGCGCTTTTCGACGTCGATGTAGTCGCGCTGGGTGGCGCCCGTGTACAGCTGACGCGGACGGCCGATCTTGCGGGTGGGGTCCTCGAACATTTCCTTCCACTGGCTGATCCAGCCGACGGTGCGGGCCAGGGCGAACAGCACGGTGAACATGTTGGTCGGGAAGCCCATCGCGCGCAGGGTGATGCCCGAATAGAAGTCGATGTTCGGGTACAGCTTGCGGTCGATGAAGAACGGATCGCTGAGCGCGATCTTTTCCAGCTCCATGGCCACTTCCAGCAGCGGGTCGTTGATGCCCAGCTGGCCGAGGACCTCGTGGCAGGTCTTCTGCATGACCTTCGCGCGCGGGTCGAAGTTCTTGTACACGCGGTGGCCGAAGCCCATCAGCTTGTACTTGCGCGCCTTCACGCCCTCGATGAACTCGGGGATCTTGTCGACGCTGCCGATGGTTTCCAGCATCTCCAGGGCTTCCTGGTTGGCGCCGCCGTGCGACGGGCCCCACAGGCAGGCGATGCCGGCGGCGATGCAGGCGAACGGGTGAGCGCCCGACGAACCGGCCAGACGGACGGTCGAGGTCGAGGCGTTCTGCTCGTGGTCGGCGTGCAGGATGAAGATGCGGTCCATGGCGCGGGTCAGGACCGGGTTCGGCTTCCAGTCCTCGGCCGGAACCGAGAAGCACATGCGCAGGAAGTTTTCCGAGTACGACAGGTCGTTGCGCGGCGACACGAACGGCTGGCCGATCGTGTACTTGTAGGCGCGGGCGGCGATCGTCGGCATCTTGGCGATCAGGCGGTGGGCGCTGATCTCACGCTCGCGGGCGTCGTCGACGTTCATGCTGTCGGCGTAGAAGGCCGACAGGGCGCCCACGGCGCCGGTCATGACGGCCATCGGGTGGGCGTCGCGGCGGAAGCCTTCGAAGAACCGGTCGAACTGCGCGTGCAGCATCGTGTGGTAGGTGATGTTGTTCTCGAACTTGGCCATCTCGGCGGCCGTCGGCAGTTCGCCGTTCAGCAGCAGGTGGCAGACTTCGAGGAACGACGACTTCTCGGCCAGCTGGTCGATCGGATAGCCGCGGTGCAGCAAAATCCCGGCGTCGCCGTCGATATAGGTGATCTTGCTCTCGCACGAAGCGGTCGAGGTGAAGCCCGGATCGAAGGTGAAGTGGTCGCTTTCGCCGTAGACCTTTCGGATGTCCAGAACGTCCGGACCCGTGCTGCCCTTGAGGATCGGCAGGTCGTAGCTCTTTTCGCCGATCGTCAGCGTGGCTTTATCGGTCATGCGAGAGACCCTTTCAATAATGGAACGATCAGTCCAGTTTTGCTTTTCGCGGGTGCGTTATAGCGCCTCATGCGCGCGACGCCAGCGCGTCGTCAAGGCGCCCCAGGGACTCGTCTCGTCCGAGGGCCGCCATGATCTTGTTCAGGTCGGGCGCCTGGGCGCCGCCAGTGAGAATTCCGCGCAGCGGCGGGCCGAACTTGCCGAAGCCGACCGCCTCTGATTCCGCGAACGATTTCAACAGCGTCTCCAGCTCCGAAACGCCCCAGACCGGAGCGGCGGCCAACTGGTCACGAAGTCGTGCGAGGCGCGCGACCGTTTCCTCGGAAAGCTGCTTGGCGGTTTTTTCTTCCAGCGCCAATGGGCGCACCTTGAGCGCGAACGCCACGTGTTCGCCCAACTCAAGGATGGTCTTGGCGCCTTCCTTGACCTGCGGCACGGCCCCGGCGATGCGGGTTTCCGCATCCGCGGGCAGTTCGGCGCCGGCGGCGGTCAGGGCTTTCAGCGTCAGGGCGGTCAGGCGCGCGTCGTCGGCCAGGCGCAGGTGCTGGCTGTTGATGAAGTTCAGCTTGGCCCAGTCCAGGCGGGCGGGGGCCTTGACCACGTCCTTGACGTCGAACCAGCTGATCGCCTGCTCGTCGTTGAACACCTCGTCGTCGCCGTGGCCCCAGCCCAGTCGGGCCAGGTAGTTGCGCAGGCCTTCCGGGATGTAGCCCATGTCGGCGAACTCGCCGACGGCCTGGGCGCCGTGACGCTTGGAAAGCTTGGCGCCGTCCGGCCCGTGGATCAGCGGGATGTGGGCGAACGACGGCACGGCCCAGTCCATGGCCTGGTAGATCAGGCTCTGGCGGGCGGCGTTGTTCAGGTGGTCGTCGCCGCGGATGACGTGGGTCACGCCCATGTCGTGGTCGTCGACCACCACGGCGAGGTTGTAGGTCGGCGCGCCGTCGTTGCGCAGCAGCACGAGGTCGTCGAGCTCGATGTTGCGGAAGGTCACCGGGCCCTTGACCATGTCGTCGACCAGGGTCTCGCCTTCCAGCGGGCCCTTGAAGCGGATCACGTGCGGGGCGGACGGATCGGCGGGCGGCGGGGCGTCGCGCCACGGCGAGCGGAT
>JASGDR010000580.1:0-3128 GCA_047607095.1 Caulobacter sp. | reverse complement strand
GATCGACCAGGACGGCGATGGACTGGATCACGGACAGACCCTCGGCGCGCAGGAAGGCGAGGGCGGCTTCGGTGTCGCGCGGACAGCGGGCGAGAATTTCGGCGGCGATGGCGGGCGGCGGCATGACGCGGCGAGCCTAGGCCGGCGGGTTGCGCGAGGCCAGGGGTCTCGACGGCTTCGGGGGCGGACGCGCCGCGTCACCCCCATCCCAAACCCTTCCCCCATCGAGGGGGAAGGGCCTTTCACGGAGAACTTCATGAAGGAAACCAAGCAGGTTCCGGCTTCGCCGGAGGCTCGGGCGGCGTTCGCCGAGGTGCTGGCGGCGTTCGAGGGCTTCAAGGCGGCCAACGATCAGCGGCTGAGCGCGATCGAGAGCAAGGCGGCCGACGTGCTGCTGGAGGAGAAGGTGTCGCGCATCGACGCGGCGGTCTCGGCCGCGCAGGATCGCCTGGACCGCATCCTGGCCGACAGCCGGCGTCCGGCGCTGGCCGGCGAGGCCCCGGCCGCGCGGGTGGACGAGCGCAAGGCCGCCTTCGACCGCTATGTGAAGACCGGCGAGACGGCGGGTCTGCTCGAGGCCAAGGGCCTGTCGGAGGGCACGGCCACGGCCGGCGGCTATGTGGCGCCGCCGGAGCTGGAGCGGCAGATCCTGCGCCGCCTGGCCGCCACCAGCCCGATGCGCGAGATCTGCCAGGTGCGCACGATCGGCGGCGGAACCTTCCGCAAGCCGGTGAGCCCCGCGGGCCTGGCCGCCGCCTGGGTGGCCGAGACCGCCGCGCGTCCGGAGACCACGGCCCCGACCCTGGACGTGATCGACTTCCCCGCCGGCGAGCTCTACGCCAGCCCGGCCGCCACCCAGGCCCTGCTCGACGACGCCTATGTGAGCATCGACGAATGGCTGGCCGAGGAGGTGCAGGACGCCTTCGCCGCCCAGGAGACCAGCGCCTTCGTCAGCGGCGACGGGGTCAACAAGCCCAAGGGCCTCTTGGCCTACACCGCCGCGGCCGACGCGTCGTACACGTGGGGGCAGCTGGGCTATCTGGCCACGGGCGTCGCCGGCGCCTGGCCGACCAGCAATCCGACCGACAAGCTGATCGACCTGATCTACGCGGCCAAGACCCAGTACCGCCAGAACGGCCGCTTCGTGATGAACCGCCGCACGGTCAGCGCGGTGCGCAAGTTCAAGGACGCGCAGGGCAACTACATCTGGAACGCGGCCCTGCAGCCGGGGCAGTCGGCGTCGTTGCTGGGCTTCCCGGTGACCGAGATCGAGGCCATGCCCGATGTGGCTTCGAACGCACTCGCTGTCGCCTTTGGCGACTTCGAAAAAGGCTACCTGATCGTCGACCGCGCCGGGGTGCGGGTGCTGCGCGACCCCTATTCGGCCAAGCCGCACGTGCTGTTCTACACCACCAAGCGCGTGGGCGGCGGCGTGCAGAACTTCGACGCGATCAAGCTGCTGAAGTTCGCGGCGAGCTAGCCAAGGAACCTTCTCCGGCGCTTTGGGAACCTCCCCCTGTGGGGGAGGCGGCCCGGAGGGCCGGAGGGGGGACGTTTTCAGCTTCCGGGGCGGCGGCTGGTTTCCCAGTCACGCCCCCCACCGATCGCTGACGCGATCGCCTCCCCCACGGGGGGAGGTTCCTGAAGGTCGCCGTGGCGGCCCCTCCTCAGAATCCTGGAAAATCCCATGCCCAATTCCGTGACCCTGGCCGAGGCCAAGGGGTTCTTGCGCGTGGGCGGAAGCGGCGAGGACGCGCTGGTTTCCCTGCTGATCGACGCCGCCGAGGCGAGGGTCGGGCAGGCGGCCGGGGTGGTCCTGACGTCCGCGAGCCCCGCGCCGCTGCGCCTGGCCGTGCTGGTTCTGGCCTGCCACGCCTATGAGCACCGCGACGGCGAAAAGCCGCCGCCGCTGTCGCTGGTCGAGCCCTGGCTCGCGCCCTATCGGGAGGCCCGGCTGTGAGCGGCGGGATCGAGAGCGATCTCGCCGCCGCCCTGGCCGGGGCGCTGGAGGCCGCGCCGGGCGTGGTCGCCATCGTCGGCGGCCGCGTCCACGCCGATCCGCCGCGCATGCTGACCTATCCCTGCATCTGCGTCGGCCGCATCGAGAGCCGGCCCGTGGGCGAGGACCTGCTGGAGCACGTGGTCACGATCACCTGCGCCTCGCGGTTCGGCGGGCCCGAGGAGGCGCGGGCGATGACGGCGGCCGCACGGCTGGCGCTGCACGACGCCGCGCCGACCGCGCCGGAACGCCGGCTGGTCTCCTGCCGGGTGCGCTACGCCGACGTGTTCGCCGCCTCGGACGGCGAGCTGACCCTGGGGATCCTGCGCGTGCGGGCCGTCAGCGAGCCGGCCTGAACCCTTTTCTTTTCTCAAGCGATGGAGGCGTCCATGGCCGCGCAAGCCGGCAAGGACATGCTGCTGAAGATCGGCGACGGCGGGTCGCCCCAGACGTTCGTGACGGTGGCGGGCCTGAGGGCCCGGACCATCAGCCTGAACGCCCGCGCGATCGACGCCACCGACGGCGACAGCGCCGGGCGCTGGCGCGAGCTGCTGGCCGGGGCGGGCGTGCGCTCGGCCTCGGTGTCGGGGGCGGGGGTGTTCCGCGACGCGGCCTCGGACGCGGCGGTGCGCGACAGCTTCTTTTCCCAGACGGCCAGAACCTGGCGGCTGGTGATCCCCGACTTCGCCCAGCTGGAGGGGCCGTTCCTGGTTGGCGCGCTGGAATACGCCGGCCAGCACGACGGCGAGGCGGCCTTCGCCCTGACCCTGGCCTCGGCCGGGCAGGTGAGCTTCACGGCGATCTAGAGGAGCAACGAGGATGACCATTCACAACCCCGGTCGGGGCGAGGTGACGGCCGTGCTGGCCGGGACGACGCGGACCCTGTGCCTGACCCTGGGCGCCCTGGCGCGGATCGAGGAGGCGCTCGGCCTGGAGGACTGGAGCCAGCTGCCGGCGCGTATCGCCAGAATGTCGGCCCGCGACCTGCTGGTGGTGCTGCAGGCGCTGCTGGACGAGGATGGCCCGCCGCTGGACGCGGCGCGCCTGGACGTGCGCGAGGCCGCCGCCGCCGTGGCCAAAGCGCTGGCGGCCGCCGCGTGACCGGCCCGGCGCGCCCCTGGGGCGAGAT
>JASGDR010000579.1:0-2980 GCA_047607095.1 Caulobacter sp. | reverse complement strand
GCGACGATGGTCTTGGCGTCCTTCTCGGCGGTCGTGGCCTGGTCGAGGGCCAGGACGCGGATGTTCTGGAGCACCGTCTCGGCCAGCACCTGCTTGCCGGTGTTGGCGCCTTCGGTGTTCGGCGCGTCGCGGGTCTGCAGCACGTCGACCCGGTCGCCGGGCAGGATGAAGCCGCCGGCCGCGGTCTCGGACGTGACCGGCACGGCCATGGCGCGGGCGCCGGGCGAGAGCACGACGGAAAGATAGCCGCCCTCGCCGCCGCGGACGATCTTGCGCGGCACGATGGGTTCGCCGGCCAGCAGCGGGTCGCGGACGATCGCGCCCTCGACGGCGGCTTCGGGGGCGATCCCGCCCAGGCCGGTGGCGTCGCCGACGGTCTTGACCGCCTTGGCCGCGCCGCTGGACGGTTCGGCCGAGGCCGCGCCGTTGGTGATGTAGACGGGGCTGACGGCGTCGGCGGGCCAGGCCTTCCACTCGACGTCGTCCCTGCCCAGGCGCGCGCCGATCGACAGGTCGCGCTTGGCGACGAGGACCAGGGTCATGGGCTTGGCGTCGAGGCCGGGCGCGGGCGCCGAGGCGACGGCGACGGCCTTGGCGGACTTGCCGCCGACGGCCTTCTGCATCAGCACGGCCAGGCCGATCGCCGAGGCGGCGGCCACCAGGACGATGATGATTCTGACGGGGTTCATGCGCGGGCGGGGGCTCTGGTCGGCGAGGCGGGCTGCGGGCGTCGCGGCCTTCAGGCCCGCGGACGCTTGGATCGACAGCCGTTCTGGCCGCATCCCAGACTGAGGCGCCCATGGTTAACAGCCGCTAAAGGAGAGGCCCTCCGAAGGGCTTCCCGGGCGCGACAGCCTGACGCGGGCCCCCGAGGCCCCGCCGGACGACTTTAGTTGAGGATGGAAAGACCGATCGCGCTCTGCGGGAGAGCGGCCAGGGCGCCGACCGCGATGGCCACGCCGTAGGGCACGTCGCCCTCCTTGTCGCCCAGGCGGCGCACCCAGGCGGGCCCGACCGCGACCAGCGGCGCCAGCCGGGCGCCCCGCAGCGCCATCAGGGCCAGGGTCAGCACACCGCCCGCGATGGCGGTGTTCAGCAGGAAGGGCAGCAGGCCCGTGAGTCCCATCCACAGGGCGCAGGCGGCCAGGAACTTGGCGTCGCCGCCGCCCACCCAGCGCAGGGCGAACATCAGCATGCCCGCCACGAGCATGCCGAAGCCGACCGCCAGGCACAGGCCGACCGTGGTCCAGCCCGTCCCGCCCAGCACCGCCGCGAACGGAAACGCCGCCAGCAGGGCCAGCGAGATCCAGTTGGGGATGGTGTAGCTGGTGACGTCCTTCAGGCCGGCGACCACCGCCAGGCCGGCGAAGACGATCAGGGGAAGAAAGGACAGGGTCTGCATCTCGGATCCCGGGGCGACTGTTCGAAGAACCTACTCCGCCGCCGATGAAGCAATGGTTTCCGAGCGGGACCAAAGAGGCCGCCCAAGACTTCGGAAGATCTGCATCCGGATACGGGCGCCCGGAAAAGACAAGGGCCGCATCCCTTGCGAGGATGCGGCCCAGGTTCTTTGGCTGGACGCCGTCGCTACTGGGCGACGATCTGCAGCTGGCTCTCGGCTTTGCCGAAGGCCCCGGCGATGGCCGGAACCAGGAGCTGGACGGCGCCCAGGACGACGACGCTGATCAAGGCGGCGATAAGGCCGTATTCGATCGAGGTCGCGCCCCGGCTGTCCTTCAGGAAGCGTTTGCAGAACACGACCATTGGCCGTCTCCCTTACAAACCGCTGCCTATTAGCCGGCGGCCGTGGTCAGCTCTTCGGTGGCCTTGCCGAAAGCGCCTTCCAGCGCCGGGCCCAGGGTGGAGAACGCGGTCACGATGACGACGGCGATCAGGGCGACGATGAGGCCGTATTCGATGGCCGTGGCGCCCGACTCGTCCTTCAGGAAGCGCGTGACAAACTTCGACATGACTTGATCTCCTGCTGAGAAAAACTTGGCTGGGTCAGCAAGCCGCGGCGACTTGTTCACCCCCGAAAACACGATCAATTTCGCCAACCTCGCTTAATCGACAGTAAACATCGGAGTTTTTCTGCGATTTTTCTTTTGGTTTATTTAATTTTACCATTATCAACTCTTAACCAAGTCAGCTCTCGACATCGCTAAGCGCCTTATTTTCAAGGGATTTCGAGCAGTCCAGTTTGTCGCAGGTCGACGTTTCTTAGTCTTTTATTGACCATTCTTCGGCAGGGTGACGGACGTTGAATTTGCTCCGACAGGACCGCCATGCGCCGCCTCTCGCTCGCCATCGCCGCCTTCTTCAGCCTTTGCGCGGCCGCCGCCGCGGGCCACGCGGCCTCGCCGACCCCGGCTCCCGCCGCGCCGGTCGCCCCCCGCACCCTCTCGGTGGCCGCCGGTCAGGCGACCACCCTGCCGCTGAACGGCGCGGCCCGCGAGATCGTGGTCGGCGACCCGCAGATCGCCGACGTCAGCGTGGTCAACGACCGCACCCTGGTGATCCTGGGCAAGCGCGTGGGCGTGACCAGCGTGTTCGCCTTCGACGGCCAGGGCCGCACCCTGGCCGGCGGCCAGGTGCTGGTGACCGAGGTGTCGGCCGACGCCGTCACCGTCCAGCGCGGCGCCAACGCCTCGACCTACGCCTGCGACGGCCGCTGCACCGTCCTGACCTCGTCGACCGCCCAGGCGGCCGGCCAGCCCTGAGCCCACGCGGGCGCCTGCGTATGGGCGCGCTTCCTCGAGTTAAGATCCCGTCCGCCGACGATTAGGAGGCGGTTAGGGAGGATGGGCTAGGGTCGCCCGGTCTCAGACACGGACCTACGCATGGGGAAACCGCCCACATCGTTCCGAGCCCGCCTCCGGCTCGCCGCCCGCCGCCTGCCCCTGGGCCGCGCGGCCGCCCTGGCGCGCGACGAAGGCGGCGCGACGGCGGTCGAGTTCGCCCTGCTGCTGATCCCGTTCGC
>JASGDR010000578.1:0-15639 GCA_047607095.1 Caulobacter sp. | reverse complement strand
CCTCGCCGCAAGGGCCGATCATTGCGAAAGTTTAATATCGTTTATCGATAAGCGACATTGTTCGTCGCCCGCCGATCGGCGATCCTGGCGGCATCGGAGAAAGTCTCTCCGTTCCCCCGCCCCTGGAACCACCCCGATGACCCTGCCCCGTCTGTTCAGCCTGCTGGAAACCTCGGCCTTCCGCCTGGCGACCGTGGCGCTGATCGCGGGCCTGCCGATCTCGGCCGTGACGTTCCTCGCCCACTCGCTCTAGACTTCAACCCGCCGACTGGCCGCAGAGCGAGTCGGTGCGATTTGGCGGGGAATAAAGCCCATGCGCGCCTTGGGGCCGGGCTCGGTATCGAGCTTCCTGAAGATCATTCTGGACGTCAGCTACTACGTGCTGTGGATCTGGGTCAGCCTGCTGGCCCTGGTGACGATCCTGGTGCTGCTGCTGAGCTTCAACACCGACCTGCTGGCCTCGATCCTGCCGGGCGAACTGGCCGAGCCGCTGGCCAAGAACGGGCCGGGATCGGCCGCCGCCCTGGCCGGCTGGGCGCTGATGTCGGGCGGCTGGATGGCCATCGTCGAGCGCCTGCGCAAGATCTTCGCCACCATGACCCTGGGCGATCCGTTTCATCCGGAGAACGTGCGCCGCCTGCGGGTGGTGGGCGGCATCCTGGCGGCCCTGGAAGTGGGTCGCTACGTGTTCGCGGCCCTGACCCGGGTGCTGATCGACGGCGAGAAGGTCGTCGACGGATCCTTCACCCTGAACGCCTGGTTCTCGGTGCTGGTGGTTTTCGTCCTGGCCGAGGTGTTCCGCGAGGGCGCCCGCCTTCGTCGTGAAGCCGAACTGACCATCTGAGCGCGGAGTTCGCGTCCCCATGTCCATCCGCGTCAATCTCGACCGCGTGCTGCTGGAACGCCGCATGTCGCTGACCGAGCTTTCCGACCGCGTCGGAGTGACCATCGCCAACCTGTCGATCCTGAAGACCGGCAAGGCGAGGGCCATCCGCTTCTCCACCCTCGACGCCCTGTGCCGCGAGCTGAACTGCCAGCCGGGCGACCTGATGACCTTCGAGCACGGGCCGGGCGACGGCGGCGGCGAGGACTGAGGCGGACCGCCCTTGCGGCCGGGCCCGTCGCGCCACACCTGCGGGCCATGCAAATCGTCTGTCCATCCTGCGGAGCGGCCAATCGCCTGCCGCAAGAGCGTGATCCCGCCGTCGGCAAGTGCGGTCGCTGCAAGAGCGCGCTCTTCACCGCAACGCCCATCGAAGTCGACGCCGCTGGCCTCGATCGCCATCGCCGCCTGACGCAGGGTGCGGCCGTGCTGCTCGACGTCTGGGCCCCGTGGTGCGGGCCGTGCCGGGCCATGGCGCCGAACTACGCGGCGGCGGCCGCAAAGCTCGAACCGCGCGTGCGCCTGCTGAAGCTGAATTCCGAGGCTCATCCCGCGCCTGCCTCGGCCCTGGGCGTCAGCGGCATTCCGGCGCTG
Organism: Caulobacter sp.; assembly: GCA_047607095.1. Lineage (GTDB taxonomy): Bacteria > Pseudomonadota > Alphaproteobacteria > Caulobacterales > Caulobacteraceae > Caulobacter. The sequence continues at coordinate 14,162 of JASGDR010000578.1, read as the reverse complement.
ATCCTGTTCCGCGACAACGCGGTGGTCGCCCGCTCGGCCGGCCTGATGAGCGCGCCGCAGATCGTGGACTGGACGAGCCGGGCGCTGGGGTGACCGATGTCTTGACCCCTCCCCCTTGATGGGGGAGGGGAGGTTTTATCTGGAGCGATTTCGGAATGATCGAACGTATCGGCAAGGCCAGGCGGTGGAGCGACGCCGTCGCGGCGGGCGGCCTGGTGTTCCTGTCGGGCCACGTGGCCGAGGAGACGGCCGGCGGCTCGGTGCTGGATCAGACGAAAGAGGTGCTGGCCCAGATCGACGACACTCTGGCCCAGGCCGGAACCGACAGGTCCAAGCTGGTCAGCGCCACGATCCACCTGGCCGACATCGGCCAGATCGGCGAGATGAACGCGGCCTGGGACGCCTGGGTCGACCCCGAGAACCCGCCGGCCCGGACGACGGTCGAGGCCCGGCTGGCCGATCCGGGCTGGGCCGTGGAGATCACCGTGGTGGCGGCGCGGTAGGGGGCGCTCGACGCTCACCCCCTGACCCCTCTCTCTTTGAGAGAGGGAGGGGCCCGCGCCGTAAGGCGTGGGAGGGTGAGAGGTGACAAACTCGCCGAATTAAGCGCGGCGCTTGGGCTTCGGCCTAGGGTGGAACGGCCGCTTGGGTGGGTTTGCCTGTTGGCGGCGAAACCCCTCACCCTCCCACCGCTTCGCGGCGGGCCCCTCCCTCTCCCTATGGAAGAGGGGTCAAGAGCGTCGCCCCTTACTTGCCGATCGCCGCGCGCTGGAAGGCGAACAGTTCGCCGATCCCCTTTTCGGCCAGGCCGAACAGGGTGTCGAACTCGCCGCGGGTGAAGCCGCGCTTTTCGCCGGTGGCCTGGATCTCGACGATGTCGCCGCCGCCGGTCAGCACGAAGTTGCCGTCGGCCTCGGCGTTGCTGTCTTCCTCGTAGTCGAGGTCGAGGACCGGGGTGTCCTTGAAGACGCCGCAGGAGACGGCGGCCACCTGGCCCAGGATCGGGTCGGCCTTCAGCACGCCCTCTTCCAGCAGGTAGTTGGTCGCCAGGCGCAGGGCCACCCAGGCGCCGGTGATGGCGGCGGTGCGGGTGCCGCCGTCGGCCTGGATGACGTCGCAGTCGAGGCTGATCTGGCGCTCGCCCAGGGCCTTGAGGTCGACGACGGCGCGCAAGCTGCGGCCGATCAGGCGCTGGATCTCTTGCGTGCGGCCGGTCTGCTTGCCGGTGGCGGCCTCGCGGCGGCCGCGGGTGTGGGTGGCGCGGGGCAGCATGCCGTACTCGGCGGTGACCCAGCCGGCGCCCTTGTTGCGCATCCAGCCGGGGACGTTTTCCTCGACCGTGGCGGTGACCAGCACCTTGGTGTGGCCGAAGCCGATCAGGCAAGAGCCCTCGGCGTAGCGGTTGACGCCGGTCTCCAGCGTGACGGCGCGCAGTTGGTCGGGGGCGCGTTCGGACGGGCGCATGAAGAAACTCCGGGCTAGGTCTGGTCGTATCTGAAGGCGCCGCTTATCCTCCTCCGGACGGGAACCTCCAAGTCCCCGCTCGATTTTTTCGCCGCCAGTACCTATCTCGAAGGGCCATGACGCAGCTTTTTCCGGGACCGATCGCTCGGACGCCCGGCCTGACCGAGCTGGACGCCCGCGCCCGCGACATCTTCCGACGGGTCGTCGAGGCGTATCTGGAGACCGGCGAGCCGGTGGGCTCGCGCACGCTGTCGCGCGGCGGGATCCAGCTGTCGCCGGCCTCGATCCGCAACACCATGCAGGACCTGGCGCAGCTGGGTCTGCTGGACAGCCCCCACACCAGCGCCGGGCGGATGCCGACGCACGCGGGCCTGCGGATGTTCGTCGACGGCTTTCTGGAGGTGGGCGACGTCGGCGAGGACGAGCGGCGCGAGATCGAGAGCCGCCTCTACGCCAAGGGGCGCACCTTCGAGGAGGCGCTGAACGAGGCCTCGGCCGTGCTGTCGGGCCTGGCCGGCGGGGCCGGCATCGTCGTCACGCCCGTCCGCGAGGGCGGGGTCAAGCATGTGGAGTTCGTGGCGCTGGGCGGCGGCCAGACCCTGGCGATCATGGTCTTCGAGGACGGCACGGTCGAGAACCGGCTGATGCGGGGCGGGGCCGGACTGACGCCCTCGGCCTTCCAGGAGGCGTCGAACTTCCTCAACGCCCGCCTGCGCGGCCGCACTCTGACCGAGGCCAAGGACGAGATCCGGGCCGAGCTGGAGACGGCCCGCCGCCAGCTGGACGAGACCGCCGCGCGCCTGGTCGAGGACGGCCTGGCCGCCTGGGGCGGCGGGGAGGGGGCCGAGCGGGCCCTGATCGTGCGCGGCCGCGCCAACCTGCTGGCCGAGGCGGGCGCCCGCGAGGACCTGGAGCGCGTGCGCCAGCTGTTCGACGACCTGGAGCAGAAGGGCCAGCTGATCGGCCTGCTCGACGACGTGCGCGACGCCGAGGGCGTGCGCATCTTCATCGGGGCCGAGACGCGACTCTTTTCGCTTTCGGGTTCCTCCGTGATCGCGGCGCCCTATATGACGGGGCGACAGAAGGTGCTGGGCGCGATCGGCGTGATCGGGCCCACGCGTTTGAACTATGCCCGGGTGATCCCGCTGGTGGACTATACCGCCCGCGTGCTCGGCCGGATGATCGATGGATGAGGACTGTTTGGAAATGACCGACGAGCAAACGCCGGCCGAAGACGTCGCTTTCGAAGCCGAGGACGCGGCGCAGGAAATCGAGGCCCTGAAGGCCGAAATCGCGGCGATGAAGGACCAGGCCCTGCGCTATGCGGCCGAGGCCGAGAACGTCAAGCGCCGCGCCGAGCGCGAGATGAACGACGCCCGCGCCTACGCCATCCAGAAGTTCGCCCGCGACCTGCTCGGCGCGGCCGACAACCTGTCGCGCGCCACCGCCGCCAGCCCGCGTGATTCGTCCGACGCGGCGGTGAAGAACTTCATCGTCGGCGTGGAGATGACCGAGAAGGAGCTGCAGGCGGCCTTCGAGCGCAACGGCCTCAAGAAGGTCGACCCGACCAAGGGCGAGAAGTTCGATCCCCACCTGCACCAGGCGGTGATGGAGCAGCCCTCGGACGAAGTCGCCGCCGGCGGCGTCGTGGCGGTGCTGCAGGTCGGCTACGAACTGCTGGGCCGCCTGGTGCGCCCGGCCATGGTGGCCGTGGCCGCCAAGGGCTCGACCGGCCCGGCCCCGGCCGAACCGGCCGCCGCGGCCAACCCGTACGCCGCGTCGGGCGAAGACGCCGGCGGGTCGTTCGACACCAAGGCTTGATAGCTTTCCACCCGTAAAATCCCCGCGAAAGCGGGGACCCAGGTGTTTTATCGTCGAGCGCCGCGGGTTTCAGAAAAAGCCTGGGCCTCCGCTTTCGCGGGGGTTTTACGGTTTAATAGGCCGGCGGCTAGGCCGCCTTCGCCTCGCCCTTGCCCAGCTTGCTCCACACCCGTTCGTGCAGGTTGAAGGCCACGGTCTGGACCATCGGTTCGACGATCCCCACGGCCAGGGCCACGCGCCAGTCGCGGGTCAGGACGTAGGCGACGGCGATGGCCACGGTCAGGTGCATGGCGCAATAGGTGGCGGTCTTGAGGGCGAGGCGCATGGCTTCGGACCTTAATTGCGATTGATTATCAATATAAGGTATCGTCAAAACCGATCAAGAGGGCGGTTTTCGACAGGTCGCCCCCGTGATCCACAGCCCGCGCCAGCGCCAACAGCCTTGCAGGCTCTTCCCTGCGGCCTCGATTACGGTAATGTCCGTGGTCCATTGACGACGGGGCCGGCGCTCGGGGGGATTCTCTTGACGACGACAGGTCCGCGTCCAGCCTGGACCGAGAAATGAAGCTTACCATCGAGCGGGCGGCGCTGCTGAAGGCGCTGGGTCACGTGCAGAGCGTCGTCGAGCGGCGCAACACGATCCCGATCCTGTCCAACATCCTGCTGTCGGCGGATCGCGACACGCTCTCGTTCTCGGCCACCGATCTCGACATGGAGATCATCGACGAGGGCCTGGCCCAGATCGACGTCCCCGGCCAGATCACGGCTCCGGCCCACACGCTCTACGAAATCGTCCGCAAGCTGCCGGACGGCTCGGACGTTTCGCTGAACTTCTCGGGCGACGACCCGCGCCTGGTCATCCAGACCGGCCGCTCGCGCTTCAACCTGCCGGTGCTGCCGGCCGGCGACTTCCCGGTGATGAGCAACGAGGGCCTGTCGGGCCGCATCGCCGTCGACGTCAACGAGCTGATGCGCCTGATCGACAAGACGCGCTTCGCCATCTCGACCGAAGAGACCCGCTACTATCTGAACGGCCTCTACCTGCACACGGTCAACGAGGGCGGCGAGACCAAGCTGCGCGCCGTGGCTACCGACGGCCACCGTCTGGCCCTGGCCGAGATGCCGGCGCCGGAAGGCTCGGCCGGCCTGCCGGGCGTGATCGTGCCGCGCAAGACCATCGCCGAGGCTCGCCGCCTGCTGGAAGACGCCGGCGAGTCGATCGACCTGCAGGTCTCGCCCCAGAAGGTCCGCTTCGAGTTCGGCCGCGCCGCCCTGACCTCCAAGGTCATCGACGGCTCGTTCCCCGACTACATGCGCGTGATCCCCAAGGACAACGCCAAGATCCTGACGCTCGACAACGACCTCTTCGCCAAGGCCGTCGACCGCGTTGCCACCATCTCGGCCGAGAAGAGCCGCTCGGTGAAGCTGGCCATCGAGCCGGGCCGCATCACCCTGACGGTCCGCAACATGGAAGCCGGCCAGGCCGTGGAAGAGGTCGAGGTCGACTACGACGGCGAGCCCTTCGAGATCGGCTTCAACGCCCGCTACCTGCTCGACGTCTGCGGCCAGATCGCCGGCCCGCAGGCCGAGTTCCGCTTCGCCGACCCGGCCTCGCCGACCCTGGTGGTCGACCCGGTCGACCCGGGCGTGAAGTACGTGCTGATGCCGCTGCGGGTCTGATCGCGAACCCTGAGTTCGGTTCATTCATCCGTAAAATCCCCGCGAAAGCGGGGACCCAGGCTTTTTCTGAAACGCGCGGCGCTCGACGATAAAACACCTGGGTCCCCGCTTTCGCGGGGATTTTACGGGGAGGGGGATGGCGTTCTACGTCTACATCGTCGCCAGCCGCCGCAACGGCACGCTCTACATCGGCCATACCGACGACCTTTCCCGCCGCATCTGGGAGCACCAGGAAAAAGTCCGGCCGGGGTTCACCCGAAAATACGACGTCGGAATCCTCGTCTGGTACGAGGTCCATGACACTCGCGAGTCCGCCCTGATCCGCGAGCGTCAGATGAAGAAATGGCGCCGGCTCTGGAAGCTGGAACTCATCGAACGCACCAACCCGGGCTGGCGCGATCTGGCCCAGGATCTGAACCGCTAGACCGGAGACGCCCGTGAAGCCTCGCCTGCTCGCCCTGACCGCCGCCCTGGGGCTGTCGGTTTCGACCCTCGCCCTGGCCCAAACCGCTCCCGTCGAGCGTCGCGAGATCGGCAACCAGATCCTCGAGAACGTGCCGGCGGCCGATCCGGCGATCCGCGAGGGGCTGGCGCGTTACCAGAACGCCCGCGGCGCGGCGTTCCAGGACTGGGCGGACGACGGCGGCATGCTGATCGTCACGCGGTTCGGCAACACCAACCAGATCCACAAGGTGGCCGGCCCCGGCGCCGACCGCAGCCAGCTGACCTTCCACGACGAGCCGGTCAGCGGCGTCCACACCCTGCCGACCGGCGAGGTCCTGTTCTCCAAGGACACCGGCGGCGACGAGTGGTTCCAGCTGTTCGTGCGCGACGCCTCGGGCAAGGAGACCCAGCTGACCGAGCCCGGCACGCGCAACCAGTCGCCGGCCTGGTCGGGCGACGGCAAGGTGCTGGTCTGGAGCCGGGCCGCCAAGGGCTCGGCCAACTACGACGTCGTCATGCGCGATCCGTCCGCGCCGGGCGGCCGCCGGGTGATCTTCCAGGGCGAGGGCCAGGTCTCGCCGATCGACGTCTCGCCCGACGGCAAGACCGTGCTGCTGGGCCGCTATTTCTCGATCGGGCAGAGCAAGCGCTGGCTGCTCGACGTGGCCACCGGCAAGGCCGTCGAGCTGAACCCGTCCAAGGACAAGATCGCCTATGACGGCGGCCACTTCATGCCCGACGGCAAGAGCGTGGTGATGCTGTCCGACGAGGGCTCGGACTTCATGCGCATCCTCCTGATGGACCTGAAGACGGGCAAGAAGCAGTATTCGGGCGACCGCGTCTGGGACGTCGAGGATTTCGCCTTCTCGGCCGACGGCAAGATGCTGGCCTACGTGGTCAACGAGGACGGCTATTCGCAGCTGTTCGTGCGCGACCACCTGACCCGCCGCGACCTGCCGCAGCCCAAGCTGCCGCCCGGCGTGGTCAGCAATCTCGCCTTCTCGAAGGACGGGACCCGGCTGGGCTTCACCCTGGCCACCGCGGCCTCGTCCAGCGACGCCTGGAGCTGGAGCTGGGAAGGGCCCGAGGGCAAGCTCACCCGCTGGACGGCCTCGGAGCTGGGCGGCCTGGATCCGGCGGCCCTGGTCAGTCCCGAGCTGGTGCGCTTCCCGTCGTTCGACAAGCGCTCGATCCCGGCCTTCGTCTACAAGCCCAAGCTGGCGGCAGGGGAGAAGGCGCCGGTGATCATCGACATCCACGGCGGTCCGGAAGGGCAGTCGCGGCCGGTGTTCAACCCCTTCCACCAGCATTCGGTGGCCGAGCTCGGCGCGGCGGTGATCGTCACCAACGTCCGCGGCTCGTCGGGCTACGGCAAGACCTACCTCAATCTCGACAACGCCGAGAAGCGCGAGGACTCGGTCAAGGACATCGGCGCGCTGCTGGACTGGATCAAGACCCAGCCCGACCTCGATCCGAACCGGGTGGTGGTCTACGGCCAGTCCTACGGCGGCTACATGTCGCTGGCGGTGATGACCCACTATTCCGACCGTCTGGCCGGCGGCGTCGAGCGCTACGGCATCTCCAACTTCGTCTCGTTCCTGAAGAACACCGAGGCCTATCGCCGCGACCTGCGCCGCGCGGAATACGGCGACGAGCGCGATCCGAAGATGCTGAAGACCTTCGAGGCGATCTCGCCGCTGAACAACGTGGGGAAGATCACCAAGCCGATGCTGGTGATGCAGGGCTGGAACGACCCGCGCGTGCCGAAATCGGAGTCCGACCAGGTGGTCGAGAAGCTGCGCGAGCAGGGCGTTCCGACCTGGTACGTGCAGTTCAAGGACGAGGGCCACGGCTTCCTCAAGAAGGTCAACAACGACCGCCGTCGCGAGGTCGAGACCCAGTTCCTGCGGAAGGTGCTGGGGACCGGCGCGAGCCAGTGAGCAAGAGGGGCGGTCCCGCCGGCCTGCTGCGCGAGGACCGCTTCGACGACCTGTTCGACCGCATGCTGACCCTGTGGGCGGCGATCGACTTTTCCGACTGCGCGACCTGGTTCGAGCGCTCCGAGGCGGTCGCCGCCGCCTTCGCCTCTCTGGAAGGGGCGGTCGATCTGGCGGCCATGAACACGGCCGTCCATCGGGCGATCGCCGTCGATGCGCCGTTCACGGCGTCGGTGCGCGAGCTGGTCGACCGCGCCGTCGCTCGCGAGGTGTTCGAGGTCGAGATGCGCCGGGTGCTGCTGGGCGCGGCGGGGGTGTGGCGGCTGACCGAGGTGGAGGTCGCGCGGGGGTATTTCGGGTAGAGAGCACCCTCAAAGCCCCAAAAGCCCCAAAAGGCCCAAAAGGCCCAAAAGGATTGCCTTCCTCGCCCTTGTGGCGAGGATCCATCGTTCAGCCTGCTCAGACCTTTCGAGGTTGCCCGCCGTCTGAGCAGCGGCGGCCATGGGCCCTCGCCACAGGGGCGAGGGAAGCGAAGTGTTGGTCGTGGAGCAGCGCGCGACAGTCCCTTGCTCCCCGCGACCCGGCCATGCCAACGTCCGTTTCATAAGAAAACGGGAGAGGCTCGCCATGGCCAAGATCAGCTACATGACCGTCGGTTCGAACAAGCTCGAGGAGGCCAAGGCCTTCTACGACGCCCTGCTGGGTTCGATCGGCATGAGGCCCCTGTTCGAGCACCCGTCCGGCGGCCGGCTCTATCGCGGCAAGGGCGTGGGCATGTTCGGGGTGCTGGGCCCCTATGACGGCAACCCCGCCTGCATCGGCAACGGCATGATGGGCGGCTTCGACTTCGACACCCGCGAGGAGGTCGACGCCTTCCACGCCAAGGCCATCGAACTGGGCGGCGCCTGCGAGGGCGCGCCGGGCGAGCGGATGCCCAAGGCTTATTTCGCCTATTTCCGGGACCTGGACGGCAACAAGCTGTGCGCCTACCGGCTGGGGGAATAGGCCGAGGAACCTCCCCCGGTGGGGGAGGTGATCGCGAAGCGATCGGTGGGGGGAGTGGACGCGAAAGCGGCCAGGGCTACGAAAGCTGAAACCGTCCCCCCACCGGCCTTCGGCCGCCTCCCCCAGAGGGGGAGGTTCTTTTTTCCGCCCAGATCGCGGCGTAGCGCGGCGGTGTCGTTTCCTTCGGAGAACCCCCATGCGCCTGGCCTGGGAACGGATCGTCGTCGTGCTGCTGAGCGCCGGGGCCTGGGGCCTGGTGCTGGTCGCCGGGCCGCACCTGCTGCACGGTCTGCGCGGCGCGCCGAGGCTGCTGGCCCACGCGGGCGGGCGGCGCTGGCAAGGCTAGTTTGGCGTCCGGGGCGACGTGGCTTATGAGACGCCCATGGCGTCCGCCACCATCGCCCGCCTGCGGCTCACCGACTTCCGATCCTACGAGCGCGCCGATCTTCAGACCGGCGGGCGCAGCGTCTACCTGTTCGGGCCCAACGGCGCGGGCAAGACCAACCTGCTGGAAGCCGTCAGCCTGCTGTCGCCGGGCAAGGGCCTGCGCGGTTCCAGCCTGGCCGAGGTGGGCCGCCGCCTGCCCGGCGAGGGCGTCGGCCGGGCCTGGGCCGTGGCGGCCGAGATCGAGGAGGCCGACGGCGAGGTCCTGAAGGTCGGCACGGGGACGGAACTGGCCGGCGCCTCGCGCCGCATCGTCCGCATCGAGGGCGAGACCGTGCCGCCGGGACGCCTGGCCGACCACGTGCGGCCCATGTGGCTGACGCCCGCGCAGGACCGGCTGTTCCTCGAGGCGGCGTCGGACCGTCGCAAGTTCTTCGACCGCCTGGTGTTCGCCGCCGAGCCGGCCCACGCCGGCCACGCCAACGCCTACGACAAGGCCCAGCGCGAGCGCATGCGCCTGCTGAGCGACGCCGCCGACGGCGGGGCGCCGGCCGATCCGGCCTGGCTGACGGTGCTGGAGGCGCGGCTGGCCGGGGCGGGGGCGCTGATGGTCCAGGCGCGCGCGCGCACCCTCGTCGCCCTGCAGGCCGAGATCGACGGCCGCGGCGACCGGCCGTTCCCGCAGGCGCGCCTGGCCCTCACCGGCCCCTGGGAGCAGATGGCTTTGGACGGGGTTCCGGCGGCCGAGATCGAGCTGCAGCTGGCCCAGGCGCTGGCCGCCGCGAGGCCCCGCGACGGGGCCGCGGGGAGGGCCTTGACCGGTCCCCACCGGGGCGATCTGGCGGTGTTCCACGTCGACAAGGACCGTCCGGCCTCGGAATGCTCCACCGGCGAGCAAAAAGCGCTGATTTTGAACCTGGTTTTGGCCCAGGCGGCGAGACTTTCGCGTGCGGAATCCGCGCCGAATCCTATAGTGTTGCTCGACGAAGTCGCCGCGCATCTCGACCTCACCCGGCGAGCGGCCCTGGCCGACGAACTCACGGCGCTCAAGCTCCAGGCCTTTCTCACCGGCACGGACGAGTCGCTGTTCGACCACCTCAAGGGTCGGGCGTTGGGCGTTCGCGTCAGCGAGGCCGGCCTGACCCCGCTTGAGTTTACGGCTCTGGAAGACGAATGACCGAGAATACCGAAGGCCAAGTCCCCGAAGCGCCCGAAGGGGCCGTCGCCGCCGAATACGGCGCGGACTCGATCAAGGTCCTCAAGGGCCTCGATGCGGTGCGCAAGCGCCCGGGCATGTACATCGGCGACACCGACGACGGTTCGGGCCTGCACCACATGGTCTACGAGGTGGTCGACAACGCCATCGACGAAGCCCTGGCCGGCCACGCGACCAAGGTCCAGGTGATCCTCAACGCCGACGGCTCGGTGACGGTCACCGACGACGGGCGCGGCATCCCCACCGACATCCACGAGGGCGAAGGCGTCTCGGCGGCCGAGGTCATCATGACCCAGCTGCACGCCGGCGGTAAGTTCGACCAGAACAGCTACAAGGTCTCGGGCGGCCTGCACGGCGTGGGCGTCTCGGTCGTCAACGCCCTGTCCGACTGGCTGGAGCTGCTGATCCACCGCAACGGCAAGGTCCACCAGATGCGCTTCGAGCGCGGCGACGCGGTGACCTCGCTGAAGGAAACCGGCGTCTCGCCCGTGCGCGAGGACGGTCCCAAGGCCGGCGAGGTGCTGACCGGCACCGAAGTGACCTTCTATCCGTCGAAGGACACCTTCGCGTTCATCGAATTCGACCGGAAGACCCTGGAGCACCGCCTGCGCGAGCTGGCGTTCCTGAACTCGGGCGTGACGATCTACTTCAAGGATCACCGCGACGCCGAGCCGTGGGAAGAAAAGCTGTTCTTCGAGGGCGGCATCGAGGCCTTCGTCCGCCACCTGGACAAGGCCAAGACCCCGCTGCTCAAGACCCCGATCGTGGTGCGCGGGACCAAGGATAAGGTCGAGCTCGACCTCGCCGTCTGGTGGAACGACAGCTACCACGAGCACATGCTGTGCTTCACCAACAACATCCCGCAGCGGGATGGCGGCACGCACCTTTCGGCCTTCCGCGCCGCCCTGACCCGGGTGATCAGCGCTTATGCCGAGAGCTCGGGCATCCTGAAGAAGGAAAAGGTCAACCTGGGCGGCGAAGACAGCCGCGAAGGCCTGACCTGCGTGCTGTCGGTCAAGGTGCCGGACCCGAAGTTCAGCTCGCAGACCAAGGACAAGCTGGTCTCGTCGGAAGTGCGCCCGGCGGTGGAAAACCTGGTTGCCGAAGGCCTCTCGACCTGGTTCGAGGAGCACCCGAACGAAGCCAAGCAGATCGTCAGCAAGATCGCCGAGGCGGCCGCGGCCCGCGAAGCCGCCCGCAAGGCGCGCGAACTGACCCGCCGCAAGAGCGCGCTCGACATCACTTCGTTGCCGGGCAAGCTCGCGGATTGCTCCGAGCGCGATCCGGCCAAGTCCGAAATCTTCATCGTCGAGGGCGATAGCGCCGGCGGCTCGGCCAAGCAGGCCCGCAACCGCGACAACCAGGCCGTCCTGCCGCTGCGCGGCAAGATTCTGAACGTCGAGCGCGCCCGCTTCGACAAGATGCTGTCGTCCGACCAGATCGGCACGCTGATCACGGCGCTGGGCGCCGGCATCGGCCGCGACGACTTCAACCCGGACAAGGTGCGCTACCACAAGATCGTGCTGATGACCGACGCCGACGTCGACGGCGCCCACATCCGTACGCTCTTGCTGACCTTCTTCTACCGGCAGATGCCGCAGCTGATCGAGCGCGGCTACATCTACATCGCCCAGCCGCCGCTCTATAAGGCCGCCAAGGGCAAGTCCTCGCGCTACCTCAAGGACGACGCCGAAATGGACGCCTTCCTGGTGGACGAGGGCGTCGACGGCGCCGAGCTGGACCTCGTCTCGGGCGAGCGCCTGATCGGCCAGGACCTGCTGGCCCTGGTGCAGCTGGCCCGCTCGGCCAAGGCCAACATCGACCGCCTGGCGGCTCGCGCCCCGGCCTCGGCCATCGAGCAGGCGGCGCTGGCCGGCCTGCTGGGCGATGCGCCGGACGCCGCCGCCGCCGCCGGCCGTCTGAACCTCTACAACGAGGAGGGCGATGGTCCCTGGTCGGGCGAGCGCGGCGACACCGGCTACGTCTTCAGCCGCGTGCGTCGCGGCGTGTCGGAACGCATCGTGCTCGACGACGTGCTGCTGCACGCCGCCGACGCCCGCCGCCTGGCCGAACGCGCGGTCAAGCTGGCCGAGGTGTTCTCGGGCGTCGCCACCTTCCGCCGCAAGGACAAGTCGACCACGATCCGCGGTCCGCTCGACCTGGTGCAGGCGGTGCTCGACGCCGGCCGCAAGGGCCTGACCATCCAGCGCTACAAGGGCCTGGGCGAGATGAACCCCGACCAGCTGTGGGAGACGACGCTCGACGTCGACGCCCGCACCCTGCTGCAGGTCAAGGTCAACCACGCCGACGACGCCGACGACATGTTCAGCCGCCTGATGGGCGACCTGGTCGAACCGCGCCGCGAGTTCATCCAGGAAAACGCCCTGGACGCCGAAGTCGACGTCTGACGTCCACGCCCGGCGCCCCTTGCGGGCGATCGACGTTTTGTGAAACCCTCCCAGGTTGAGCCTGGGAGGGTTTTTCATGTCCGTGTCGGTGCTGGCCGCATTGGCCCTGTCCCTAGCCCAGCAGGGCGCGCCGCCGCCGCCAGTGGAGCCGGTGGCGCCAGTGGAGCCGGTGGCGCCGGTGGAGGTGTCGCCGAAGGGCGTGGATCCCGATCGCGCCTTCGCGCGCCGCGCCACGCCGCTGACGCCGTCGGGCAAGGTGCTGGTGTGGGTGCGGCCGCTGTGCCCCTTCGTGGCGGGCGGCCGGACCGAGGAGAACCGCTACATCCACGACCGGGTCAGCCAGATGGCTCGCCAGGCCGGCATGAAGATGGCCGCCAGGGGCTGCCGGCCCAACCTGACCGTCGTGCTGGCCGACGATCCGGAGGACTTCATCCGCAAGGCCCGCTCGGCCGGCAAGATGCTGGTCGACCGCGAGCGGCCGCTGACCTTCGACCGTTTCGCCAAGGCCGACATGCCGGTCAAGGTGTGGACCAACTTCAGCGAGGTGGGCGTCAGCCACGCGGCCACGGCGGACCAGGTGCTGACCCACATCACCGACGGCGCGGGCTCGCGGGTGCGCACCTCGGTGGTGGGCATCGTCGAGGACCAGTTCGTGATCGTCGATCGCCGCCGGGCGCAGGGGCGGCGCCTGAAGGGTCTGGCGGACTATGTCGCCATGGCGGGGATCGCGACGGCGCGTCCCGGTCGCGACTACGCCGGCCACGACACGGTGATGAACCTGTTCGTCGAGGGGGCCGATCCGGACACCGAGGCCTCGCGGATGGACGAGGCCTATCTGCGCGGCCTGCAGACCGTGCGCCCCGATGCGCCGGGGGGCTCGCAGCTGGGCCAGGTGGTGAGCGTGATGCGCAAGGCGCGGACGCAGCCCTGAGGGCTTCCGGTCGGCGTCAGGCCGGCGGGATGTCGGCCTTGGTCGGGCGGATCATCTCGAACAGGGCCGACGGCGCGACGGCGACATAGTCGCCGCGGCCGCCCCAGCGCAGGATCGGTTCGCCCGCCGGGGCGTCGTAGACGTCGTCGGGACGGATCAGGCGGCGGTCGATGTGCACGGCGACGACCTCGCCGAAGGTCATCCAGGTCGTCAGCTCGTCGCCCTCGGCGTTCTTCAGCGGAAACGACTGGGTCAGGCGGCACTCGAAGTTGACCGGGCTTTCCAGCACGCGCGGGGCGGCGACCAGCGTGCCCGCGACCGGGGTCAGGCCGGCCAGCGCGAACTCGTCCTGGCCCGGGGCGGCGGGGGCGGAGGTGACGTTCATCGCCGCGGCCAGGTCGCGCGTGGCCAGGTTCCAGCAGAAGACGCCGGTGGCCTGGATGTTGGCGACGGTGTCCTTCCAGCCGGTGCTGGCGAAGCCGACGATCGGCGGCGTGTAGTTGAAGGCGTTGAAGAAGCTGTAGGGCGCGAGATTCCGCCGGCCCTGCGCGTCCACCGTCGAGATCCAGCCGATCGGGCGCGGCCCGACGATGGAATTGAACGGATCGTGGGCCAGGCCGTGGCCGTCGCGGGGCTGGTACTGGTGGGCGTCGGCGGCGGCCATGCGGGGGGCTCCAAGAGAGGGTGTCGCCATATAGCCCCTCTCCCATGGGGAGAGGGAGGGGCCCGCGCCGCAGGCGTGGGAGGGTGAGGGGGGTAAGACATCGGCCGCGACTTGGCTTGAACGTTTGGGTGAGGGGACCGCCAGCGGTGTAACCCCTCACCCTCCCAGGCTATCGCCTGGGCCCCTCCCTCTCCCTCTGGGAGAGGGG